>JACDAW010000100.1 GCA_013695245.1 Pyrinomonadaceae bacterium
CATCAACACGAACGTCGGCAGCCTCTTCGCCGTTACGAAACCGATCTACAAACAGATGATCCGCCAGCGCGGTGGGAAAATCCTCAACATCACTTCCGTCGGCGCGATCCGCGCTTTGCCAACGTCTGTCCACTACGCGACCTCGAAAGCCGCGATGATCGGTTTTACGAAATGCCTCTCGCGCGAAGCCTCCAACTTCGGCATCTCGGTCAACGCCATCGCCGCCGGAATCTTCGACACCGACCTCGCGCACACCTTGCCCGAACGCCTGTTGCAAATGCACGAATTCTGGGTTTCCGCCGGAAGGCTTGGCAAACCGGAGGAACTCGCCGAGTATGCGGCGTTCATGGTTAGCGACCGCAACAGTTTTATGAACGGCGAGGTCGTCATCGTTGACGGCGGCGCGGTGACATAAGCAGGCGAGATAAGCTAAACTGTGCGTAACTTAAAAAGTAAGCGTAAATTTTCAGGAGACTCTTATGGCGAACACAGAACTCATTGACAATCTCAACAAAGCATTGGCGCTCGAACTCGCGGGCGCGATCCAATATCAGCAGCACAGTTTCCTTGTCACGGGGCCGGAGCGCGAAGTCTATCGCTCTTTCTTCCGCGCGTCGTCGGACGAAGCTCATCAGCACACGATCATGCTCGGTGATAAAATCGTCGCTCTGGGCGGCGTGCCCACGGTCGAACCCGCGATGATTCGGCAGGCTACGGCGCTTACCGATATGCTCCGCCAAGACCTCGAACTCGAACGCGAAGCGATGGCTGTTTATTTACAAGCACACGCAGCCTGCACGGACGCCGACCGCCCGACGCAGTTCCAATTAGAGGAGCGCATCGCCGAAGAACAAGATCACATCGAAGAATTAGAGAAGATGACAAGCGAGCGCACGGCAAACGTCACGCAAGAGAAGATTACCCTTCGCCAAGTCGGTTAAGCTGTTAATAGCTAATGGCGCAAGAAAGCGGGCGGCAGATTTAATTCTGCCGCCCACTCTGCGTTTTATTCAAGTTGCGTATCAATCTAGCGTCGGAAGCTGAATTACTTGTCCCCTGCCACCGAGCTTCTGCCCAGCGTCCGCTTGTTGTTGATTAATCCGATAGCGCGCAACGGTAAGGGCGCGATGCAGATCATCGAGTTGATCGGCTTGCAGGCGAATCGTCTTCTGGCTGCACCAGCCGAGTCCGTCCGTCCACGTCAGATGGCGTAGCATCACGGAACTCACGCCGTCGCGTTGTTCAATCGCCACCTCAATCTTTTGATCTTCGCACGCTGATTCAAAAACCTTTGCTATTGCACCACTACCAGTTTGCACCGTTAAAAACTCCTAAAAACTATAAATAAGCTTAATATCAATGGACGAAACTAAAAGTCAATTTCAAACGAATTCTGCCTTAACCTTACTTTAAAGTCAAGATTCCGGGAGATTAGTCGTCAGGCTTTTTCTCCAACGCTGCAAGGCGAGCTTCCAACGAACGAACGGTGCGCTGCGTTTCTCCGAGACGACGAAAAGCGGCCGTTGCGCGCAGCCAATCACGGTTGTCGAAGGCGGGGATGCCGGAGAGCATTTTGCCCGGCGCAACATCATGACTCGTCGCGCTTTTGGCCGTCAGCACCGCATCGTCGCCGATCTTCAGATGACCGGCGACTCCGGCTTGCCCGGCGAGGATAACGCGATCCCCGATGTGCGAGCTTCCGGCGAGTCCGACTTGCGCGCACAGAAGCGCATCTTCACCGACGATGCATGAGTGTCCGATCTGCACGAGGTTGTCTATCTTCGCGCCGCGCTTAATCCTCGTCTCGCCAACCGACGCGCGATCAATCGTCGTCCCCGCGCCGATCTCAACGTCATCTTCAATCACGACACGCCCCGTCTGCGGAATCTTAAGCCAACGCTTCGCTTCATCTTTCGCATAGCCGAAGCCGTCTGAGCCGATGACGGCGTTGTTGTGGATAACAACACGCGCGCCGAGAACAGAGTATTCACGGATGCTTACATTTGAGTGGATAACGGAATCACGATCAATCGTCACATTGTCATAAATCGTCACATTCGGATGAATGCACACGCCTGATGCGATCTTCACTTCGCGCCCGATACAGACGCACGCGCCAATAAAAACGCCCTCTTCAATCTGCGCTGATTCGTGAATAACGGCTGAGTGGTGAATCGAAGGAATTAGTGACGACTCAGGATGAAAAAGGCGTAGGGCGCGCGTGTAAGCGAGATAGGGATCGGCGGTGCGCAAGAGAGCGATGTCCGCTTTGATCTCGGCCTTTTCGCTGACGTAGATGGCAGAGGCGCGCGTTGTTTCCGTGCGCGGTGTATAGCGTGGGTTGGCGAGAAAGGTGACATGACCGGGCGCGGCCGTCTCTAATCCGGCAGCGCCTGTAATCTCAAGGTCGGCGTCGCCTTCGACATGCGCGCTGGTTTGACGTGCGAGTTCTCCGAGTTTCATAAACGCAATTTTACCTTATCGGTTGCAAGACGCGCACGCAACGTTACATTAAATTTACCGGATCGATCTCCAAGTTGATCGCGCGCACATCGCAGCCCGGCATCGTCGCGGCATCGGCCAAAGCCAAATCAAGCGTTTCGCGCAAGCGCGCGCGGTTTGAGGATTTAACTAAAATCTGGATGCGATGTTCGCCGCGCAAACGCGCGAGCGGCGCGGGCGCAGGCCCCAAGATACGACACGCGCGGTGGTCGCGGTTCGCTTCGTCTAACGCTTGACGAACGAGCGCGGCGGTTGTTTGTGCGCGGGTCAGATCGTCGCCGTGAATAATCAGGGAGGCGAGCGACGCGAAGGGTGGATAACCCAAACTTTTTCGATATTGAATTTCTTCGCCGTAAAAGCCCGCGTAGTCTTGCGCGCAGGCGTGGCGCAACGCGTAAGCTTCCGGGTGAAAAGTTTGAATTAAAACTCTTCCGGCAAGTTCACCGCGTCCGGCGCGACCTGCTACTTGGGTGATCAGTTGAAACGTGCGTTCGGCGGCGCGAAAGTCGGGCAAAGCGAGTCCGGCGTCAACTGAGACGACACCGACGAGCGTGACGTTCGGAAAGTCATGTCCTTTGGCGATCATCTGCGTGCCGACGAGAAGATCGAGTTCGCCCGCGCCAAAACGCAGGATGGCGTGTTCGTAAGAGTTACGCGCCCGCGTCGTGTCGCGGTCGAGGCGCGCGATGCGAAGGTCGGGAAAGCGCGTTCGCAGAATCTCTTCGAGTTGCTCCGTGCCTTCGCCGACGAAGTGAATGTATTTGCCGTTGCACGACGGACAAACGGAAGGAACGTTGCGACGATAGTTGCAGTAGTGGCAGACGAGATTGCGGGCGGAGCGATGAAAGGTAAGCGTCACATCGCAGTTCGGACACTGGATGCGGTCGCCGCACGAGCGACACAAGACGAAGCTTGAATAGCCGCGACGGTTAAGCAAAATGATCGTTTGCTCGCCGCGTTTGTGAGTCTCCCCAATAGCTTCGAGGAGTTGTGGGGAAAAAACTTCTTGCCGTCCGGCTTCGGCAAACACTTCGCGCATATCAACGATCTGGGCGTGCGCCATCTGGCGGTTGGCGATTCTTTCGGGCAGTTGCAAGTAAACATACTTACCGCGTTCGGCGTTGTAAAAAGATTCGAGCGATGGTGTCGCAGAACCGAGAACAACGACGGCCTTTTCTTTCGACGCGCGCACAACGGCCGTGTCGCGTCCGTTGTAATAGGGAGATTCTTGCTGGCGATAGGATGCTTCGTGTTCTTCGTCAACGATGATAACGCCGAGATCGCGGACGGGCGCAAAGATGGCGGAGCGCGTGCCGATCACAACGCGCGCTTCGCCGCGCTTGAGACGATTCCATTCATCAAAGCGTTCGCCGACGGTCAAAGATGAATGGAAGATCGCTACGAGGTCGCCGAAATGCGCGCGCAGACGGCGTGAGAAGACAGGCGTCAAAGCGATCTCCGGCACAAGCATCATCGCCGAACGATTCTGCCCAAGCGCGTGGCGCATCGCGCGAATGTAAATCTCGGTTTTGCCGCTTCCCGTGACGCCGTGCAACAGAAACGCCGCGTAATCCTGACGTTCAAGCGCCGCTTCTATCTCAGCAAGCGCCGTGCTCTGAGTTGCAGTTAATTGAAATTCATTAACTTCCGGCAACTGCGCTCCCTTGAGCGGATCGCGGCGAACTTCGCGCGCGCTCATCTCGACGATGCCGCGCCGCTCCAACGTTTGAACGGACGCCGCGCTGGTGCCCGCCGCTTCAAGTAAATCCGTAAAAAACATCTCGCCGCCCATCTCGATCAAAGCGTCAATAATGCGCTGCTGAGTTGCAGTCAGACGCTTCGCCGAATCATCTTTGTGTTCGTCAGGCGGCAGCAGACGCACGAGCTTGCGACGTTTGGCGCGCGCCGTCGCGCTCTGCGAGCGATGCGTAAGATTAATCCAACCCTGTCGTTCCAATTCGCGCACAACGGCCGAAGCGCGTTTCGTTTTCATTTCGCTCTCAACTGTGCGCAGAGTTGTTTCCACTTCGTCGCCGATGAAACGAAGGATGCGACCTTTCGCAGTTTCCATTCGACGTGCGGGCAAACGAGCGAGTTCATCCAAACCTTCCGGCGTGATGGTGAGAACTTGTTCGACGGCCGTATTGAGTCCGGCGGGTAGCGCGGCCTTAAGAACTTCGCCCCATGGCGCAAGATAGTAGTCGCTGATCCAGCGTGTGATCTCTAAAACTTCAGGATTGAGAAGCGGCGCAGAATCGAGCAACTCTTCGGCGTCTTTGATTTCCGTCTCGTCGAGTTCAAGCGCCCTGTCAATCTCTTCGTGTAAGGCGACGATGTAACCCGTGATCAGTTTGCGACCAAAGGGCACGAGCAGCCGCGCGCCAACGCGCGCGTCATCGCGCATGGCGAGCGGCAAACGGTAAGTGAAAGTTTGCGTGACGCGCAGAGGAAAGGCCACTTCGGCGTACTGGGGCACGAAACCAGTCTGTAATTCGATGCGGGCTTCGGCGGCAGTTGTCGTCATCGTTATTGTCGGGCGCTCGTTTGACACAAAAGAAAACTTGCGAAAGAAAGGGAAGGATCGTTAAAGAAGGAAACTTTTGCAAGCGACGAGCGGAATTTACGATTGAGCAAGGAAGGCGCGCACCTTTTTCATGTCTTCCCAAACCTCGCGTTTCTTCGTCGGGTCGCGCAAAAGATACGCGGGATTAAACGTCGGCATCAACTTCATGCCGCGATAATCGTGAAAACGCCCGCGAAGTTTTGAGATCGGTTGTTTGGTCGAGAGCAGCG
>JACDAW010000112.1 GCA_013695245.1 Pyrinomonadaceae bacterium
GCAGATCGCAGCCGAGCTTTTCGACATCAACTTCCATGCGCCCCGCCGCCTGTACCGCGTCCGTGTGAAACCAGAGATGACGCCGCCCGCTCGTGCGTAGTTCGCGCACTAAATCTCCGATCTCGGCAACGGGCTGAAGCGTTCCCGTCTCGTTGTTGGCGAGCATGATGGTGATAATCGTTGTGTCATCGCGCAGCGCGGCGCGCACGTCTTCGATTCGCACAATGCCTTCTTCATAAACCGGCAGGCGCGTGATCGTCCAACCTTGACGTTCGAGGTAGTCGCAGACTTCGCGCACCGCCGGGTGTTCGATGGCGGAGGTGATTAGATGACGCCCGATAGGGGCAGCGATTTCAGCAATGCCGCGCACGGCCAAGTTGTTCGCTTCCGTGCCGCCGGAAGTAAACACGATTTCGTTGGCGCGCGCGCCGATGAGCTTAGCCGCTTCGCGCCGCGCTTTGTCCACAGCCGCGCGCGCCTCTTGCCCGAAAGTATGGACGCTCGAAGCGTTGCCGAACTTTTGTGTTAAAAAAGGCAGCATCGTTTCGACCACTCGCTCGTCAACCGGAGTTGTCGCGCTGTGATCCATATATACTCGTCTGCGCCGGAAAGTCATTGTTAATTTGCTGTGTGTGCCGGAATTTTAACCGTGGTAGAAGTCTAGGGCGTGAGGAGAGGGAGCGTCAAGGCTGAAAATGGCTTGCAGATCAAGGTTGAAGTGATAGCATGTAGGAAAGGGTGGGGGATGAAGGAAGCGCCGCGCGAGAGATAGTCGGAAGACAAAGGGCGCGGCTCACCGATCAGATAATGAAATGGAGCACGCTATGATGAAATTTAAATCTCTTCTCGCAATCTTTTTGATCGCTTTATCGTTTGCAGCTTCTCCGTCACGCTCAGCGATTAATGCGAGCGGCGGGCGTGGATACGAACAGACAGTTCAAAATCAAACGGGAGCGCTTGAACGCGGATACGGCGCGGGTTATTCAGACGGCTATCAACAGGGCTGGCGCGATTCGAGCGAAGGCGCAGAGCGAGCATACCGCGACAAAGAAGATTACCGCCAAGCCGACCGCGCTTACGCAAACTCATACGGCAGCCGCGAAGATTACCGCGATGGCTACCGTCAAGGTTTCGCGCGCGGTTACGAAACGGGTTATGATCGCCGCGCCTTTGATTCCACTATTCCCCCCGGCCTCGCGCGCAGTAGTAGTAGTTCCGCCGCCGACACTACTAGCAGCAGCGAGACGAACAGCAACAATGCGGGCGAAACCTCGAATACAAATGTCAATTCAAATGTTCTAAGGATTCCGGCGAACGCGGAGATGCGCGTTGAGTTGCTTAATAATCTCGGCACGGATGTAAACGTGCGCGGCGATAGATTTCAGGCGCGTGTGCTTGATCCCGTTGACTATAAAGATGCAATCGTCGAGGGGCGCGTCATCAGCGTGCGGCGTCCGGGCAGAGTGCGCGGCACATCGGAATTGCAATTATCGTTTGACGCGATTCGCTTGCCTGACAATCGCACGGCGAATTTTAAAGCGCAGGTCGTCGAAGTGTTAGAGACGCGCGGCGAGACGGGCGCGGGGCGCACGGACACGGAAGGCGGCGTGCGCGGCCGAAGTTCGACTGTCGGCGATGCGATCAAGGTTGGCACGGGGGCGGCGGTCGGAGCGGTGATCGGCGCGATCACAGGCGGCGGGAAAGGAGCGGGCGTCGGCGCAGTCGTCGGCGGCGCAATCGGCGCGGGCGGCGTGCTTTCGACGCGCGGCAAGGAAATCAAACTCCCGCGCGGCACGCAACTCCGCATTCGCACGAGTGACGGATCGCGTATCGAATAAAAGAATGAATGACTTTACCGCTCATCACATTGCTCACCGATTTTGGCACAAACGACATTTACGTGGCGGCGATGAAGGGCGCGATCTACTCGGTCAACCCGCACGCGCGCGTCGTTGATCTTACGCACGAAATCACAGCGCACGACGTTGAAGAAGGTGCATGGATGCTGCTCGCAGCCTACAATGCGTTTCCAGGCGGAACGATTCACGTTGCGGTTGTTGACCCAAGCGTCGGTTCAACGCGCCGCGCAGTCCTTGTCGCAGGTCGCAACGGATTGTTCGTCGCGCCCGACAACGGATTGCTGAGTTACGTTATCGAGGAGGAAAAAGATTGCCGCTTTTTTCATCTCACAAACGAAAGGCATTTTCGCCCGCAAGTGAGCCGCACGTTTCATGGGCGCGACGTTTTCGCTCCGGTCGCGGCGTGGCTGGCAAAAGGGGTTGCGCCCGCTGAGTTTGGCGAAGAGATTTTTGATCCGGCGAGACTGAAACCACTCGCCCCGATGCGAACAAGTGATGGAAGATTGGAAGGGCGCATTATGCACATTGACGTTTTCGGCAATTGCATCACAAACATCAAGCGCGAAAATTTAAGTTCGGAAGCGATGGAGCGCGGCGCATACTTGCAAGTTTCTGATTTTGAAATTCGCGCGTTTAAATCCTTTTTCGCAGACGGGAAGGAAGACGCGAAAGGACTTTTTACGTTATGGGGCAGCGCAGATTTTCTCGAAGTTGCGGCTTACCGTGCCTCAGCCGCGCGAATTCTAAACGCAAAGCGCGGCGATCCTGTAACGCTCATCGAAAATGAATAACGGATAGTTACACGCGCGGGTTGAAAGGCGGAATGCGCGCGCAAGATTCGCGTTGAAATCAAAAAGCCATTCGTTTGACAGGCTTCAAGCGCGGATGCTATTTTCAATTATCACAACACTAAAGGACGAATCATGATGGACACAGCGAAGACGGATTCGGCGGGTGAATCTGCAAAGCTTGCGGCGAAAAGTCCGGCCGGTCTGGAAGGCATCGTTGCCGCCAGCTCGCGCATCGGCGACGTTGACGGCGTTAACGGCATATTGATCTATCAAGGATTCAACATTCACGACCTCGCCGAGCATTCGACGTTTGAAGAAGTTGTGTATCTTTTGTGGCACGAACGTCTGCCGAAGCGCGATGAGTTGGATGAACAGAAGCGGCAATTCGCGGCTAATCAAAATCCGCCCGCAAATGTTATCGAGATGATGCGGCATCTGCCTTTGCAAGACGCTGCGCCGATGGACGTCTTGCGCACGGCCGTTTCCGCCCTCGCGCTCTACGACAAAGATTGCTGCGACACAACGCGCGAGGGGGCGCTGCGCACGGCGACGCGCCTCACCGCGCAACTGCCCGTTCTCGTCGCGGCGTTTGAACGTCTACGCAACAATCAAGAACCCATCGCTCCAAAACCCGAACTCAACATCGCCACCAACTTCCTCTACATGCTGCGCGGCGAGATGCCGCAGGAGCGCGAAGCGCGCATGTTCGATGTCGCGCTTATCCTTCACGCCGACCACGAACTAAATGCTTCGACTTTTACATCGCGCGTCGTCGCCGCAACGTTAGCCGACATGTACGGCGCGGTGACGGCCGCCATCGCCGCGCTCGCAGGCCCCTTGCACGGCGGCGCGAACACCGAAGTGATGAAGATGCTGCTCGAAATAGGTAGCGTTGATAAGGTCGAACCGTTCATCACAAAGGCGCTTGCCGATAAGCGCAAGATCATGGGCTTCGGTCATCGCGTCTATAAAACGGAAGACCCGCGCGCAACGTGGCTGCGTCGTTTTTCGGAAGAACTCGGCAAGGCGAAGGGCGATACGAAGTGGTTTGAGATGTCGCGCAAAGTCGAAGAAGTGATTATGCGCGAAAAGAAACTTTACCCGAACGTTGATTTCTACTCTGCGTCAACTTACTACCAGATGGGACTCGCGCTCGATCTCTACACGCCGATCTTCGCCATCAGCCGCATTTCGGGTTGGACAGGACACATCCTCGAACAGTACGCCAACAACCGCTTGATCCGCCCGCGCGCTGAATACACCGGCCCGCGTGATGTTCCTTACACTGCGATTAGCGAGCGCTAGGAACATTTACGAAGCGCGATTTTGTTCACAAGGAAGCAGCCGCCGAAAGCGTTTCGGCGGCTGCTTCCTTGTGTAAGCGGATGTAAAAATCAGCAAGGCGCGATGCGGCAGCGTATTTCCATCAGCAGCACAAATCCGTATCTAGTTGATCGAGTCCGTGTCGCCCGCCTTGCGTTTAAGCGGCGGCTTCACCCCCACGGGTTCACGAGTGAGAATTTCGGTGGTGCCTTCCGTAATGGACGGCCAGCTTTGTTGGTGCGGCAAAGCGAGCGGCTCGTTCGCGTCGAGCGTCGGCGTATCGTTACTGCGCGGCAGCGCGTGCTTGTCTTTCGTCTTAGCTTTGAGCGCGCGGTTCAAACGACTCCATGCGAAAAGCGTAAGCGGGAGATTAAGAAGGCTGATCGCCCCGGAGACGAAAATTAAAAGTCCGAAAAAGCCAGCAAGCTTAATCGCCCCCGCGATGGCGGCGGCGTACACCGCCACTAAAAATAGCGTTATCACCAACGACATGATCGTGCTTGTCACGACGGACGTATGCGCGGCGCGCGTCTCGGCCGTCATGTGCAAAACGTCCAGCTCCGCTTGTTCGCGCGTCATCGGCGAGCCGCAACGGCGGCAGAAACGCGAATCATCGGTTGACTCCGTGCCGCACGTTCCGCAGAGTTTATCAACGCTGCGAACGTTCGCCAGCGCGACGATTGTTTCCGCTTCGCGCACGAGAACGTTTTTCTCGCCGCGCGACAGCCACAGATGTTTGATCACGTAATCGAATGTGGCGCGCGTCGAGTGTTCGCTCAACTGTTTGAGTTTAATGGTAAGCGTCGTCGAGTAATCCAACACGTCGGCCGAGGCGCCCCACGTGCCCCAGCCGCGCGTGCCGCGTCGCCCCTGCACGTGAGGTTCTTCTTCGACGATGTCGTAGCCGACTCTTTCAAGCGCGGCCGCCAAACGCAAACGAACGCTCTCGATGTCTCCGGTCAGCACGCGCTTAAGGTAAATCTCTGTGTTCTGCCCGTAACTGATGCCACTCTCCATCGGCTCCATGTAATCCGTCATTATTATTTCCTCTAGCAGATGTTGTGAAAACAATTTACGTTCTGATATGGAATTTTGTTGCAGTATTGAATAGCTATAACCGCATCCTCAATCGCTCAGACCCAGTAAAGCTTTGCTGCTTGGAAGCACTGGAATTTCGTGGTCGGTAAAGCTTCGCATTTCAGGTGTGGCGTTAATGAGTTTGATGCGCCAAACGAAAAGAGTTGAAAGCAAGAGCGCGAGCGTGCAGGCGAGTCCGCCTTCGATGCCGTAAGCGCCGCCCGTGAGCCACACGGGGCCGTAGTCTGTAGCACGCAAAAAGGGTTGCGGCGTGAGTTGCGTAATGCCGCTCACGGGTAATCCTAAAACTGCTCCCATCGTCCAATTCCACGACCAATGAAGACCTAATGGAAACCACAAGCTGCGCGTGCGCAAGAATCCGACGGCGAGCCAGAGTCCGGCAAGCATCGTGTTAAGGAACGTGAATCCGCGCGCAACGTTTGGGTTATCGAGATGAACGA
>JACDAW010000322.1 GCA_013695245.1 Pyrinomonadaceae bacterium
ATTTTTGAGATCAACTTCGACGATCTTACCGTTCGGGGCTTCGTAGTTGGTAAACATAAAGAAGCGGTCGCCGATGGCTTGCCCGCCGAAACGCGCGTCCATTCCGGTAGCGAGCGGCTTTATAGCCAAATTTTCGGTGAGATTTTGGTAGTAGATTTCCGTTTTGCCGCTTGAGCCGTAGCTCACGTAATAAAAAAGATAACGACCATCTTCAGAAAGACTAGGGCTAACGATCTGCGTCGCCGTGTAGCCCGCGCCGAAGAGTTCCTTGTCGCTTGCCATCTCAGTTCCGAGTTTGTGGTAATAAACGCGCGAGCCTTGCGGCAATTGAAAGCGCGTGTAATAGACGCCAGATTTATCGGGCGTCATGTCCATCCCGAAGTAGCGCGCCGTAGGCATCCGATCTGGCAAGTCGCGCTTTGTGTCGGTGTCCATAAATCTAACTTCAACTTCGTCCGCGCCGCCCTGACGAACGCCGTAGATGATGAGCTTGCCGTCTTCGGACACATCCATGAGGTTAACGGTTGTCGTTTGGTCTGCGCTCATCGCGTTCGGATCGATCAAGACTTCATCTTGTCCTTTGAGTCCGCGCCGCATGTAGATCACCGGCTGGTTTTGCGTGGCGCTCCGTTTTGAGAAAAAGTAACGGCCGCCGCGCACGGTGGGTTGACCGATAACGTCAATCCTCAACAGTTCCGTGAGACGCTGGCGGATGCGGTCGCGCCCCGGAAGCGAGCCGAGCACGGAATCGGTATAGTTGTTCTGCGCATCGATCCAAGCGCGCGTCTCCGGCGCTTTCTGATCTTCAAGCCAGCGATAAGGATCGTTGATAGTCGTATCGTGAAAATCCTCCGCCACGTTGTCTGTGCGCGTTGCGGGCGGCGTCGAGGACGCACGACGCATCTGCTGCGCCGAAGCGACGAAGCCGGACGCGCTGATCGCCGCAATAAAAGTCACGACGAGCAACAGGTGATTTGATTTGGCAGAATATCTAAATCGCATAACTTTCATGTTCCTTCCGCAAAGTGTTTTTGTTATCTGTTCTGAGCGTGCCGCTCCAAGTAGTCGAGCAACACGTTTGACATCAAGCGCGTGCCAATCACCAAGCTTTCTTCGTCAACATCAAACTCCGGCGTGTGGATCATCGCCGTGATGCCCTTCGATTTGTTGCCGACGCCTAAGAAGTAGAAGAAGCCGGGAACGACGCGCTGGTAATAAGAGAAATCCTCCGCGCCCATCTGCGGCTTGCGCGTCACCATATTTGATTCGCCCATCACGCGGCGCATCACGGGCAAAGTTTCTTCGACGAGTTTCGGATCGTTAAATGTGACGGCTGCGCCTTCCTCGTACTGCATTTCATACGACGCCCCGTAAGCCGAAGTCACGCCCGCGAGCGTTTCGCGCATGAGAGCTTGCACGCGCTTGCGCACGTCCTCGTTCAATGTTCTAACCGTGCCTTCTAGTTTTACTTCGTCAGCGATAATGTTGAAACGGTTGCCGCCCTGCACGATGCCGATTGATAAAACTAACGGCTCGGTGGTGTCAACGCGACGACTGCGGATCGTCTGCAACGCGGTGATACATTCGGCGGCGACCGTCACAGCATCAATGCCATCGTGCGGATACGCGCCGTGAACTTTTTTGCCGTGCACGGTGATGATGAATTTGTCTGACGATGCCATCGCCGCGCCGGAGTTGTAACCTACTTGCCCGACTTCGATGTTTGGCATCACATGAAGCCCGAAGATCGCGGCGGGGCGCGGATTCTCAAGCACGCCTTCTTTGATCATCAAGGCTGCTCCGCCTTCTTCGCCCGCAGGAGCGCCTTCTTCGGCGGGTTGGAAAATGAATTTTATAGTTCCGGGAATCTCCGCGCGCATTGAGCTTAAGATTTCTGCGACGCCGAGTTCAACGCTCGTATGAACGTCATGACCGCAAGCGTGTTTGACGCCCGCGTTCTGCGAACGATACGGCACATTCATCATCTCGTTGATCGGCAGCGCGTCCATGTCGGCGCGGACGGCGATTGTCGCGCCGGGTCGCCCGCCGCGAAGGATGCCAACGACGCCGTGACGCGCAATGTTTGTTCTCACTTCGTCGAACTTCAATTCGCGCAAGCGTTCAGCGACGACGCGCGCCGTGCGCTCTTCGCGGTTCGAGAGTTCCGGGTGAATGTGGAAGTCTCGGCGTTGCGCAATAAGACGGGCACGCATCGCTTCGGCCATCTGTGTGATTCTTTGTTCGCGGGCGGAAGTGATTTGCGACGTTGCGGAACTGATTATTGATTGTTGACCGACACCGATGTTTGCGAGCAAGCACATCGCAACCGACGTGAGAGCGATAAGAGCAACTTTCGATTTCATTGTTCCTGCTTTTTAAGGTTTGTAGCGGATAAGTTATTGAACTGTTGCAGGCAGCAGCGATCCGCGCGGGTCGCTGGCGATGGCCATGCCGTCTTCGATGCTAGAGATCATGCCGTGAAAATAGATGTCCGTGCCGGAGAGCACGACGATCACATCTCCGGCTTTAATGTCTGGAGCACCGGTTTGAAATCTGATCTGCGTGGCGTTGCCGTTTGCTTGCTCAATGGTCTCGAATTGAAAAGCGTCGGCGTCAAATGGAATCGTCTTTGAATTGTTGTCGTATTTCGGCGGACTTTCGGGCATCGGTGGTTTCCTTCGCGTTTAATTAAATGAGATAAATGCTGCCGCTACAAAACCATTCGTTTCATTTATCAAGTGAACAAACGGGTTCTTCGTGTTGGAGGCGATTGTTGCCGCTTCTTTGGCGGCGGCAAAGAATGCTAACTGCTCTTGATTGGAGGCGCGAGGAGCATTATACAACGCAGTTGTGCCTATCTGACAATGAAAAGAGGAAATGTTGATAGTGTCCTAATTTGATGGTCAGCTATTGCAAACATTGGTACGGGAGGTGTATAAGCCTGCGCAGGTAAGTGATCTCATAAAGACACAAGGTGCAAAAAGCACTGTACTGGCAACCCCTTCAGTGCAGCGCTAAATGGAATCCGTCGTGGCAGTATCTGCCCGGCGGTTTTCGCATTTCTAAGGGAGTTTTCCCAAAGGAGTATCCTACATGAATCAAGACACTCAGCAAGAGCACATATCGAAGAAAAGGGTGAACTACCAGATACCCAGCGTAGATGCTGTAACAATTCGACGGGACGTGGAATATCTAGCAACCGATAAAGGTGTTCTCACAATGGACATCTACTATCCGCCTGATTGGAAGAGTGGAGTGCGGATACCCTCGGTCGTCTTTGTGCTGGGATTTTCCGATTTGGGATACCAGAAGATGCTCGGCTGCAAGCAAAAAGAGATGGGAGCGTACATCTCGTGGGCGCAATTGGCGGCTGCCTCCGGGTTGGTCGCAATCACCTACACGACGAGAGAACCAGCAGTGGATATTCACGTCTTGCTGCAATATGTTCGGCAGAACGCCGCCCCTTTGGGAATTGACGAGAACCGAATCGGCGTGTGGGCTTGCTCTGGCAATGTTCCGAACGCATTGTCGACTCTAATGCAGGAAGCTAGTGACTATCTGAAGTGTGCCGTCTTGTGCTACGGATACATGCTAGACCTCGAAGGGAGCACCATTGTAGCTGAGGCTGCCAAGCAATGGGGATTCGTCAATCCGTGCGCGGGGACATCAGTCAATGATCTTCCACAGGATATACCTCTGTTCATTGTGAGAGCAGGTCAAGACCAAATGCCTCACCTGAACGAAACGGTTGACCGCTTCTTGGTCAAGGCGTTGAGTCGCAATCTGCTCGTTACATTCGTGAATCACGCCGCAGCCCCGCACGCCTTCGACATATTGGATGATAGCGAGTTCTCTCGCACGATTATTGGACAAATAATAGTGTTTATGCAGTTTCATCTTTTGGCAGTACCCGTCGGCATTGCTTAGCTCTGGATTCCTCTCACTAGGGCGTGTAGGCAGTACGATCTAGCCGATGCCTTGCCGGAGTGATAAACCAAACGCGCTGGTATTCTCGGCACTTAGCGAGGTTCTCAAAATTAGGACACTACTGAAATGTTGACGCGCTTCGATGAAGAGGGATTTAATGCTTTGATGAGCAAGAATCTGGCCGTAAGCGATTACGAGGATTACGCTGGTTTTGCGCGCGCCGTTTACGAAACCGGGATTATTTCCGATCCGTGGTTTGACGGCAACGAACGCTTCGGGATGCGTGGCATCGTGCTCGAAGCGCAACTCGCCCGTGCCCTTGAGCAGGCGGCCGAACGCACAACCTACCTGCATCACGAACTCGTCCAGATTCTGCTTAATGATTCTGCGCTGCTCGACGAGTTTTATCATCTAACGCCGTATCAGCAGGCGATGTGGGAATCGTCGGGCGGCATGTGGCATGGGCAAGCGCGCGCCGATCTATTCGTTTGCACGGACGGACGCATCGTCTGTTGCGAACTCAATAGTGACACGCCGTCGGGTCAACCGGAAGCCGTAATTCTTAATCGCTTGCTTCATTCCGCGCACGAACAAGATGGAGTGACGAACGAACAGTTCGACGATCCGAACGCTTCTTTTGAAGAACGCTGGGTGCGGATGCTGCGCGCGAGTCACGCGAAACGGACGTGCGCGCCGCTCCGAAGAGTTGGGATCATCTACCCGACTGAATTGACGGAAGACTTGGCGATGATCACGCTGTTTACGCGCTGGCTTGAACGGGCCGGAATCAAAGTTGTGGCGGGTTCGCCGTATAATCTGCGACGCCGTAATGGAAAACTCGAAGTGCTCGGCGCGGCAGTTGATCTCGTCGTGCGTCATTACAAAACTGATTGGTGGGGTGAGCGCGTCCCCGTGTGGAGCGACGCGCCTGATTACCCGGACGCCGAACCGCTTCATGCGCCGCTCGGCGAGTTGTTGGCGGCGGAGATGAATAATGAAGTGACAATTGTTAATCCGTTTGGCTCGGTTGTGACGCAAAATAAATTGTCGCTCGCTTTTTTCTGGGAAGAACACGCTCGATTTTCTAAACAAGCGCAAGGCTGGATTCGTAAATACATTCCAGAGACGCGAAAGTTGACAAATGTTTCGTTAGATAAATTGCGAACGGAGCGAAAGAGTTGGGTGTTGAAAAGCGATTACGGTTGTGAAGGACAGGAAACTATCTGCGGCGCATTTGTGAGCGAAGAAATATGGGAGAAGGCGCTTTGTGAGGCCGTGCCGGAACGCTTCGTCGCGCAAAGATTTTTCCATGTCGCTGCCGAAAAGGACGGACGATTGGCGAACTACGGCGTTTATGTGATGGGCGGCATGGCGGGCGGATTCTTCACGCGCCTTGCGCGCCAGAGCACCGAGTACACGGCGTTAACTGTTCCGACTTATATTTTGAAAGAGAAGTAGAATTAGAAAATGTCTGATCAAAAACCTTTGAATAATTTAAGCCGCGCCGGGCGCATCAACCGACGCAAACCGGAAGAGCCGGGCGATCATAAACAGTGGTGGGAAACTTCGCGCCGCAAGTTCATTATCGGCGGAGCTGCGCTCGCGGCGACGGGCGCCGCGCTCTGGGGCGGTGCCGCATATCTCATGAGCGACGACACCACGGATGTTGATAAAGATTCGCTTGAACTTCAAAAGTCTTCCGGGTGGAACGTCGGTTCGGAAGATAAACAACTGACTTTAACGGGCGCGCAAACAAAGGACTCGCAGCAGAACGAGAATTGGCGAAGATACTTAGAGCAATCAGCGATGCTCTCCGCCTATCAACCGAAGTCTGCGCAGTGGATGCCATTCTTTGTGCCGACCCTGATTCAATCGCTACAGTTTGAAACCTTGCGCAATCAACTCGCGCCAATTTTTACGCCGGACATGAGCGAAGCATACGGACGCGGGCAGACGATAGCCAAAGAGTTTTTGAAGAACGCCGAAAACGCGGGAGAGACGTGTCTCATTGTTGACCTGCCGGGACGCGATAGCATCGCCTTCGGCGCGGGGCTTGCTGACGCCGCGCACCTCGTCACCATCTTCGACAATTTCCCGCACCCGCTCGGCGTCACGCCTTCACATGAAACGCTCGGCGCGATGCTCTATTACGCGGGCGAGATCGAATCCAAACAGGGAGGCGCGCCCGCGAACTCTCCGGCAGTCTTCCTGCTCGACTCGAATCGCCTCGCCACTTACAAGGATGCCGACTCGCAATTCGACAATCGTTATCTGGCGAAGCTGCCTTCCGCGCAGAAGTTCGGCGAGATGAACATCAAATCAATCATCTACATTACGCCCGACCGCACGCGCGCCGAAGAACTCGATGATTTAAACGAGGATTTTGTCGAATACAAAAACAAAAACATCAACGTGGCGATGCTGCCCTTAAGCGATTTTACGGCCGTGGATGAAACCGTCGCGCGCACGGGAAGCGGCGGCACGTGGTCTGATACCGAACGACGTTACTACTATGGCGGAAGTCCCGCGAGCCACATGTTCTTTTTCTACTCGTATCCTTTCTATCGCCCTTACCCGACGTACTATAGCCGCTATCCGAATTACTCAAGCGCAACGCGCTCGCCTTCGTTTCGCCCGCCGGTCGCGCCACCGCGTTACCTTCCCGCCGCGCGCCCGACGATGTTTTCGGGCACGCGCATCGGTGGCGCAAGCGGCGTGGGCAGAAGCAAGCCGAGCGGTTTCGGTCGCTCAACTGTTCGCATGTCACCATCGAGGGGCGTCGTCGGCACGCGCGCCGGACGTTCCGGTTATTATTCGCCCGGTCGCTCCGGCTCATTCGGACGCGGCGGCGGCTACGGCGGTTAAAAAATGTAACCGTCAACAGCGACGTGCGCTCAATTCATTGTTTGACAGCTTCGCTTGAAATCATGAAACGAATAATTGCATTTTCGGCATGTTTTGTTGGAGTCGTCCTTTTTGTAAAGGTATTGCCTATTTTGATGCTTTTACTTCCACCATCAAAAGGCGAGAGGCTAGAAACTTGGGAAACCACAAACACGCCTTTCAAGATTCGCGTCGATAGGCACGCCGAAGCAAACGGCGGTTTTGTTCCCGGAGCTTATTACGTTTTTCAATCTGCGGCGGCTGACTCTGACCAATGGCACGAGATTATGACGTTTCGGCACGACGACCCTGTTGATATTCCGCGAGAGCAAGTTCGCTTTGCAAACGACCGAGTTGCGTATGTCTTTATGGGTTGGATGGGCGTTGTTGCATAAGTAGCTACGGAGACGACAGTGC
>JACDAW010000135.1 GCA_013695245.1 Pyrinomonadaceae bacterium
CGTTACGCCTGAAGGCGGGCCGCTGGCAACGAAGCGGCTGGCTTACGTCGGCACGGATGTTTCCTATTTAACGTATGCTGCGCGCTGGTTTCCGTTTCACGACTATGCGGCGGATCGTGCGACGGCCGATATTACCATTAGCGTCCCCGCAGGCTACGAAGTCGCCGGTTCAAGCGATGAAGCGCCGCAACGCACGGCGGCGAGCGGCGGGCAAACGCGCTACCGCTTTGTTCACCGCCAGCCTGCACTCGTCGGCAATATTGTCGCCGGAAGATATGTGACCAGAAGCCTGCGCTTCGGCTCCTATGAATTGCAATTCTACGTGCAGCCGGGCAGTGAAGCCCGCGTCGAACGCTACGCCGAACTGATGGGACAGGCGTTTCAATTTTACACCACGCAGTACGGCGCGCCCGCCTTTGGCACGCGCTTCGTCGTCGCGCAAATAGATAACGATTCGCTCGACACTTACGCCGCGCCGGGCATGGAGTTCTTAGCCGCTAAGTTCTTCGACCCGCAGCGCGCGCCGCAAGAGGAGCGTCTGCAGCGCGAAGCGGCCTTCCAGTGGTGGGGACACACGGTGGGCTTGCGTTCGTTCGACGATGCGTGGCTTTCGCAAGGGTTAGCCGAGTGGAGCGCATTCGCCCTGCGCGAAAAGACTTTGAAGGGCGGGCAATTAGAAAGTGCGCAACGCGACGAATTAGAGCGCGCGTTGATGTTTGAAAACACCAGCTCGATTGCGCGCGCGCCTTCGACGCTCGACGATCTCTCCGCCGCTTATCAATCAATCGTTTACTACAAAGGCGCGATGGTCTTTCGCATGTTGCGCGAAACGATAGGCGAAGAGAAGTTTAATGGGCTGTTGCGAAACTTCCTTGAACAATATCGCGGGCGCAACACTTCGATTGAAGATTTCGAGCGACTGACAAGCCAAGTTGCAGGCACGAACATGCGCTACTTTTTCGCGCGCTGGGTTGAAGGAACGGGCGTGCCGGAGTTTACGGTTGACTATCAAATATTGCGCACGCGCTCAGGGAAATTCCGCGCGCGCGGGACGGTGAAGCAGAACGTTGAGAACCTGCGCTTGCCGGTTGATCTGATGTTGCGCGCTGAAGGCGAGGGCAACAACAAGGACGTGACGGTGCAACTCGAAGATAAAAGCGAAGATTTCGATTTCGAGTCTTCCGGTCAGCCGCTCGAAGTCGTGATCGATCCGAACTTCAAACTTCTGCGGATGTCTGAAGATTTGCGCGTCTCGGTCGTCGCCCGTCGCGGCATCGAGCTTTACCGCGAAGGTCAATACGCGGAAGCGCAACGCCAATTAGAAGAGGCTCTGAAACTCGATAAATCCAACTCGTGGATTTACTATCATCTCGGTCTGCTCTACCTCGAACAGCAGAACTACCAGCTTGCGCTCGATAATTTTCAAGCGGCTTTGGACGGCAATATGAAACCTTCTTGGATCGAAGTCTGGGCGCGCATCAAACGCGGCAACGCTTACGACGCACAAGGCTTCCGCGAACGCGCCGTCAACGAATATCAGAAGGCGGTGCAGACCGGCATCACTTACGAAAACGCGCAGATAGTCGTCAAGCAATACCTCGGCACAGCCTACAACCCGCGTGACCTCGCGCAAACACAACAGGGGCCGCGGTGATTAAACTTCATTGCCTTCACGCAAACAGCGAGTTCTACTTGTGATGTAGAACTCGCTGTTTCTATATGACCACAAAGCTTTTTCCGGCAACCTCAATCAAACAGGCGGAACGGCGATAATCGCTATGCGCTCTCGCTCCGCTTGCTCGATCATCTGTTCGCGGTCGAAGAGTAAAGTTTTGCCCGCCGTAATGCACAAACACGTCGCGCCCGCTTCCGCCATCGTCTCAATCGTTGGCACGCCAACGACCGGAACATCAAAGCGCATGTCTTGATTCGGCTTGGCGACTTTTACGATTGTTAACTTTCCGCGCGCGAGGCTTCCGGCGCGGCGCAACGTCGCGTCCGTCCCCTCCATAGCTTCGATGGCGACGCAGGCGCGGGCGCGCACCACAATCGTCTGACCGAGATCGAGCCGTGCAATTTCGCGCGCCACTTCAAGCCCGTATTCGATGTCAGCGTTTTCGCGCTTCGATGGCGCGCGGCGCGTGAGCACGCCCGCTTGCGGAAGATGATCGGAGAGAAACGTGGTGGAATCAATCAGTTCGATTGAGTCACGGGCGAGTTCACCTGCGACCGCACCGATGAGCGCATCGGTGTTGCGGCGCGGCAAACTCATCAGCATCCGAAGCATTCGCAGGTCGGGCAGTGCGCCGCTAAAAATCTGCGCGTGCTTCACCTGCCCGGCCATGATCACCTTCTCGACGCCTTCCGATTTAAAGAAACGAATCATCTTGCCGAGTTGACCGATTCCGACCCACACCACGCGCCCGCCTGCTGAGGTTGCTGCCTGCTCAACGCGCGCATCGGTTTCCTCGCGGATCGCCGCCACCGCAAACTCAACGCCTGCGCGCCGCGCGCCTTCAATCACGAGAAAGGGAAACTGCCCGTTGCCTGCGATCAATCCGTAGCGCATCGAAAGAAAGTATGAAGTAGGAGGGTGAAGCGACGAATGGAAAGATGTTTTTAATTTATCGTTTCGCGTTCGTCCGTTTATTTAACGACCCCGCGCTTTGAGGTTTCAATAAAATCTATCAATTCATCCACTTCGTGCGAGCTTTTAATTTCCGCGCGGATGCGTTCAAGCGCTTGCGAGGTGTTGAGGCGCGAAGAAAGAAGAAGGTGGAAAGCGCGGTGCAGTTGTTTGATCGCTTCGGCGGAGTAGCGACGGCGTTTCATCCCCGTCGTGTTCAAGCCGTAGCAGCGCGCATGATTGCCGACGGTGCGGGCGAAGGGAAGCGCGTCTTTGACGACGACCGAATAGCCGCCGATGAAGGCTTCGCGCCCGACGCGGCAGAATTGATGAACGCCGGAATACGCGCCGATGGTTGCGCCCTCATCTACTGCGACGTGTCCGGCGAGCGTCGCGCCGTTGGCCATGATCACGCGGTCGCCGATCACGCAATCATGTGCGACGTGAGCTTGCGCCATCACAAAACAATCATCCCCGATTGAAGTTCGCCCGCCGCCGCCCTCTGTGCCGCGATGTACGGTGACAAATTCGCGCAAAACGGCGCGCGCTCCGATGCGCGTCTCGGTCGGTTCGCCCGCGTACTTCAAATCCTGTGGCGCAAGTCCGACGGAGACGAAGGGGAAAAATCGCGTATCGTCGCCAATGGCGGTGCGACCGTCAACCACGCAGTGTGATTCGAGTCGCACACGGTCGCCTAAAGTAACATTGTCGCCGATGATAGAATACGCGCCGATGTAGCAATCGTTGCCGAGTTGCGCGCGGGGGCTAACGACAGCCGTCGGGTGGACAAAGGACGAGGCGGCAGTCGCCGCTGCCGCCTTGCCTGAAGCGGAAGATTGACGACTTGAGCCGCGCGGCGTTTGAAGGGGATTCATTGTGAGACTTGGCTCCGGTCGGCGATGATGCTCATGATCTCGGCGTCGGCGGCGACGCGATTACCAACGCGCGCCACGCCTTGCATACGCTGCACGCGGCTCCCGACGCGCAGCGCCGTCACTTCTAAAATCAATGTATCGCCGGGCACGACGGGCGAGCGAAAGCGCGCGTTGTTGATGCCGCTAAAGAGAACGAGTTTACTGTCGCGGTTTTCGATTTCGCGTAAGGCCAGCACCGCGCCGACCTGCGCCAACGCTTCGACGACGAGCACGCCGGGCATCACTGGCGCGCCGGGAAAATGTCCTTGAAAAAAATGTTCGTTTACGCTCACCTGTTTAATGCCGACGATGCGCTCTTTCGGCACGAGTTCAATGATGCGGTCAACGAGGAGAAACGGGTAGCGGTGCGGCAGGAGTTGCTGGATCGCGCGGGCGTCGAGCAAGGGAGGTGGCGGCGTTTCTTGCATTATGAGAGCGGCGAGAAAGTTGAACGGGGATGCGCCTCTTAACGCGCATCCCCCGTTCGCAAGTATGATCCTAGCGCCCGGCGGGCGTTGTGGCGGCAGCCGTCGCCGGGTTGCGGCGGTTGTAATCGGCGATAAAATCGCGCGTCAAATCCATTGAGTCATTTAAGACAAGTACGACGTTCGGCAATTGGCTGACGTTAAACACCATCGAGAGATTACGCTGGCGGGCAAAAGCCGTTAACGCCGTGTTGATGTCGGTTTCAATGGG
>JACDAW010000156.1 GCA_013695245.1 Pyrinomonadaceae bacterium
GGGTGAGCCAGACGTTGCCGCCGATGACGCTGCCGCGACCGATCACGGTGTCGCCGCCGAGGACGCTTGCGCCTGCGTAGATCACTACGTCGTCTTCAATCGTCGGATGCCGCTTCGTGTTGCGGATTAATCGCCCGGCCGCATCGCGGTCGAAGGAGAACGCGCCGAGTGTGACGCCTTGATAGATTTTGACGTTGTTGCCGATCACGGCTGTGCTGCCAATCACGACGCCCGTGCCGTGGTCAACGAAGAAGCTTGAGCCGATTTCGGTGCCGGGATGAATGTCAATGCCGGTGCGGTGATGCGCGTGTTCAGTCATGATGCGCGGCAAAAGCGGGATGCCCGCGCGGTGAAGATGATGTGCGAGGCGATAGACCATCACGGCGTAGAGTCCCGGATAGCTGAAGATGATTTCGTCGAGGCAGGTGGCGGCCGGGTCTTCGTCGTAAGCGGCTTGCACGTCCGTTGCGAGCGTCTGCCTCAGCGCGGGGAAGGCGGCGATAAAATCGGCGGCGCACTCGGCCGCTTGGCGTGCATTTGAACAGCAATCCTCGCTCAACTCTTTGCCGTGATTGAGCGCGCGTCCGATCTGTTCGGTCAAAACTTCGTAGAGCCATGCCATGCGCGACTCGGTGTGCAGGCGCAAACTCTCGCCCGTCAAGCCTTGCGCGCCGATGTAGCCGGGAAAGAGAAGTTCATGGGACGCAATTAGGACGCGGATGATCTCGGCGTGCGAAGGCAACGGGCGACGATCAAGATGGTGAATCTTGATGCCGTCTGAATTGTAAGATTCAAGCAGCGCGTCGGTCGCCCGCGTTACCTTTTCGTCCATTGTGTTTAGGAATTTCTAATTGTTGATTGCCGGTTTTTGATTTATAAGCGGAAAGCTTAAATCAGAACTTGTGTATTATCGTTCAATCAAAAATCAAAAATTTACTCTACGTTGATATTGCGCTGCGTGGCGATGCCGCGAGCCTTCATCACAACGTCGTCGTCAACGGCTTCTGCGCCGCTCATCCACGATTGAATCTCTTCGACGGGACGACCAAGAGCGACCGCCAATTTCTCGTCGCTCCGGTCAAAACCTTCATCGCGCAGGCGTTGAATAATTGCGCGCCCCGCGTCAGTGTTTGTGCCGCGATCATCTACAATGTTGTTATTGTTCTCAGCCATTTTGTTTCCCTGTTTCCTTTTATGCTCCAACTCCTGATTGTAGTTCACCCGCGATTGTTGCCGTATAACCTAAGTCTTGAATCTTTTTCAATATCGTCGCTTGCTGCACCGTGTTTTCATCGAAGTCAACGATTGCTTGCCGGTCGTTGTAACTTACTTGCGCATAGCTGACACCGGCCGTCTCCGCGAGCGTTTCCTGTATATCGGCCGCGCAAGACTCGCAGTGCATTCCGCTAATGTTTAATTCCGCTTTCATCTCCTGTTCTCCTTGCTCACAAAATCGCTCCCAGATCGTTTACCATCTAGTCGTGTAACTGACCTGTTTTGGATCAAAAAAGTTAAGAGCGCATTAAGTGTTCGTCATTATACAGCACTCGCGCCCGAAAGAAACTAGGAGCGAAAAGAGAACGGGTAAGGCTATGAACGAAGGGCAGAGAGAGTTGACGATGGGTGAAGCACTCGCGGAAGCGTCCGCCGTTTTGCGCTCCGCTGGCATTGATGAATCGCGCCGCGAAGCCGGATCGCTCTTAGCGCATGCGCTCAAACGCGACCGCACATATATACTGACGCACGCTGAACGCACGCTTGCTTCACGCGACCTCGCACTCTTTCGCCATTACGTTAATCGTCGCGCGCGGCGTGAGCCTTTGCAGTACATCACGGGGCACACGGAGTTTTACGGCCTCGATTTTATCGTTACGCCTGACGTGCTTATCCCACGACCTGAAACGGAGTTAGTGGTTGATTGTGCGCTCGAATCGTTACGAGCGAATCCTGCGCCTCTGCTGTGCGATGTCGGAACCGGATCGGGCTGCATCATCGTCGCACTACTTAACGAACTGAAGAACGCGCGCGGAGTTGCGCTCGATAAATCACCGGCGGCGCTCGCCGTCGCCAAACTTAACGCCACGCGCCACGAATCGCTCAATCGTTTACAATTCGTTTCCGCCGACCTCTTCGCCGCTTTATCTTCGGCGGCGCAATTCGACATCATTGTTTCAAATCCGCCTTACGTGGCGGAAAAAGATTTACCCGCGTTGCAACCGGAGGTGCGAGAATTTGAGCCGCGCATCGCGCTCACGCCCGGCCGCGACGAACTAGGTGTCTTTCGTCGCCTGCTCGCAGACGCTCCGCAGTTTCTTCGTCCCGACGGTTATCTCGTTTTCGAGGCGGGATGGAATCAACACGCGGCGATCACGGAATTAATTGACGCGCGCCGCTGGACGCTCCTCGAAGTGCGCCGCGATCTGCAAGGCATTCCGCGCACGTTTCGGTTGCAACGCAAAATTTAAGTTCGCGCGGACAGCCTCTCATCTTCCCTCTAGCCGAGTCCGAATTAGACGTGGTAAAATCCACAGTTTTCCGGCCACGTTAATCGCGGGCTTTCCTTGTTTGCTCTCGACACCACTCGCCTCGTTCACAAAAGAAAAAGCCGCTATATTTACATGCGACGAAGACATTCTTTAGGTGGTGCGCGGCATTAAATTCTTCAGGACGCTTCGACGGCCGTCCGCAAGGACGCAACAGGAGGTTTACCGATGGATCGATTTCACATCAGAGGCGGGCGCGCGCTAAAAGGGTTGGTGCGCATTAGCGGCGCGAAAAACTCTGCTTTGCCGTGCATGGCGGCCGCCATCTTAACGCCGGAAACCGTTACGCTACATAACGTGCCTTACGTCCGCGACATCATCACGCAGCGTCGTCTGCTCGAAGACTTGGGCGCGACCGTGCTCACGCCCGAATTGCGCACGCACAAGATCACGGCTGCACACATCGAACTTTTTGAAGCTCCTTACGAACTCGTGAAAACGATGCGCGCATCAGTGCTTGCGCTCGGGCCTTTGCTCGCGCGTTTCGGGCAAGCGAAAGTGTCTCTGCCCGGCGGTTGCGCCATCGGCACGCGCCCGATTGATTTGCACCTGCGCGGTCTGGAAGTGCTCGGCGCGCAAGTGAGTCTTGAGTCGGGCTACGTCGTCGCACGCGCCCCAGCAAGCGGGCGACTGCGGGGGGCGGAAGTTAATTTTGACAAGGTAACGGTCACAGGCACGGAAAACTTGATGATGGCCGCCGCGCTCGCTGAAGGGCAAACGATCCTCAATAACGCGGCGCGCGAACCCGAAATCGCCGACCTCGCCGAACTTCTCAATCGCATGGGGGCGCGCGTGCGCGGCGCGGGCACGTCCGTGATTAAGATCGACGGAGTAGAAGGTTTGGGCGGCGCGGAGCACACGATCATTCCTGACCGCATCGAGACAGGCACATTCCTGATCGCCGCCGCGATCACAGGCGGCGAATTGGAGTTGAAGGATTGTGTGCCGGAGCATTCCGGCGTTTTGATCGCCAAACTGCGCGAAGCAGGAGTTGAGATCGAAGAAATAAATCGCAGCACGCTGCGCGCCCGTTGCCGCGACGGTGGATTGAAAGCGCGCGACATTATGACTGAGCCGCACCCGCGTTTTCCTACTGACATGCAAGCGCAGTACATGGCCTTGATGACGCAAGCCGAAGGTCGCTCCACGATCACGGAGACGATCTTCGAGAATCGTTTTATGCACGCCTCAGAGATGCAGCGCATGGGCGCGCGCATCGGGATCGAAGGGCACACGGCCATCGTCGAAGGCCCGACGCCGTTGACCGGTGCGCGCGTGCAAGCATCGGACTTGCGCGCATCGGCCTGCCTCGTCCTCGCCGGACTCGCGGCTGAAGGCGAAACCGTAATCGAGCGCGTCTATCACATTGATCGCGGCTACGAGAAGATCGAAGATAAACTGCGCAAAGTCGGAGCCGACATCGAACGCATCAGAGAGTCGGTCGCCGTCAACTCAGAGCAGGAGTCAAGCGCCCCTGTTATTGCGTGATATGTATATGAAACGAGTAATGAACGCGCGAGCTTAGGTTATGGTTGATCAAAACTGCATTTTCTGTCGCATCATCGCGGGCGAAATTCCTGCGCAAACTCTTTACGAAGATCAGTTGTGCATCGCTTTCCGCGACCTTCATCCGCAAGCGCCTGTGCATGTCCTTGTGATCCCGCGCGCGCACATCGAATCCTTAAACGAGGCGGGGCAACGGGACGAGCCAACGCTCGGTCATCTGTTGCGCGTCGCAGCGCGCGTCGCAGGCGAACAGGGACTCGAAGAGAGCGGCTTCCGCACGGTTATTAATACGGGCGCAGGCGTCGGGCAATCCGTGTTTCACTTGCACTTACACGTGCTCGGCGGGCGCGAGTTTAATTGGCCGCCGGGTTAAATTTGAATGTGATTTGCCTCTTAAAATCGAAGAGTGAATGACGGGCGCTCATTTCACTTTAAGTGAAATGAGCGCCCGTTTAATCTGAAGACCTATTGCTCGGCGGTGGCAGTAGCGGCTTCGCTTGCGCCGACAACGATTGATTGATTATCGCCGGACATGGTAATGCTACGTAGCTCCCGCGTGTCGCCTTGCATGATTGAGCTGACGCGCGTTTCGAGCGCCTTGCGGTCGCGCTTCTCCCAACGCGCCGTTGTGGTGGCGATGGACTTTTTGCTCACGTGAATGTTCAACACGCCCGTTACGTCATCGAAAGTCACTTTGTAAGTGCCCTTCTTCACCATCGTGCCGTTAACCATCACGTCTTGCGGAAAAGTCACCCGCTCGGTTGTCATCTTTGCCGATGCCACAACGCTTGTCATCGCGCACAATACCAAAGCAGCGATCATATTGTTTGCAAACCTTTTCATCATCTACTCCTTTTCAAATTATTGACTAGGGAATTTCACTTCCCATTTACGAGGAAGATTGTGGAGTTGATATTAGAAAGCGATAAAGAAGCTGAGAAGGAAAATGTGACGGGAGGACTTGATGGCGTGACAGTCTGTTGAGTTGGCGGTTTAGCGTTTCTCTGTTTGAGAAGTTTTGCGCGACAAACTGAGCGTCGCTACTTTGCGGTCGCCATCGCTTCGTCTTTTTGCGCGCTCTCGTCTTGCTGCTTATGTTCTTCCTTTAAGAGCGATGTTTCGTATTTTACGTCGCCGAAGAGCGTATCGGCGACCGCTTTGACGAAGCCAAGGATGGCCGGGCCTAAAACGACGCCCGCGACGCCAAACGTGTAAACGCCCGCGATGAGCGCGAGAAACATCCAGTAAAAACTAAACGTGCGCGCGCCCGCAGAGGCGAGCTTCGGGCGAATAAAGAGCGACGAAGCGGCGGTCAGAAGCAAGCCGCAGCCGAGATAAATACCGGCGCTTAGGTGAGCATCGGCGAAGACAAACAGGTAAATGCTTACGGGAATGTAGATCGCCCACTCGCCGGCAAGCGGCAGGAAGCCGATGAGAAACGTCGTGATCCCTAACACGACCGCGAGCGGCACGCCGAACACGAGGTTAAGAACGATGATCACAACTGCTTTAATCGTTTGATCAATGAAGACCGCGCGCAACGCACCGCGCAGCGCGCCGCCAACGTTAAGTGTTAACTTTTCATAAAGCGGCAAGTAGTCGGCGGGCACGCGCAGTTTGATGTAAGCCGCGAGTCGCACGCGCTGCGTGAGCACGTAGAAGACCGTAAAGAAGAAGAGCGCGAGCGATGCAATCAGAAGCGCCGAACGCCTTCGTAAGTCTTGAATGATGTCGGCCGAGCGCGTGACGGCTTCGGCGAACGCGGCTTCAAGCCCGGCGCGTGTGCCTTCGCGCCCGACGGGAAAGTAGCGCGCGAGCGATGCGCTGATGGCGTTAATGATCTCGGCGCGCTTTTCGCTCACAAACGTCGAATAGCCCGACATCTCGTACCACGCATAGCCAACCAGAGCGACTAACGGCACGATGATCAGAGCGATGGTGACAAGCGCGCTCTCCGTTCTTGCGCGCAAGCGTCTCTCCAGCCACTCCTGCACGGGCAGCAGATAAACGCCCGCGACCACACCGAGCAGCAACGCGACCAACACTTGACCGACGAGAAAGAAAAACAGCCACACCGCGAGCGCAATCGCCACGCCGTAAACGAGAATGCGTTTGGCGTCGCCAATCGTTAACTGACTTAGCTGACTCGAATCATTATTTGAAGACATTTGTTAAGCGCAATATACCATTACTCGAAGGCGAATTGCAGGAGTCAGAAAAAGCGCGATGATTGATAAGGATTTTTAAGTGAACGCAGGCGGCGACAGATTCTGGAAGCGAACAGGCAGAAGGAAGGCGAGATTAATTTAACCGCGCGCGAGACGATTAAGAGACGGAGCCGAGAAGATACTTGTTTCCTGTCGGCTTGATTGAGCCGCCTTCGGGTTCAAGCGTGACGGCGAAGGCTGAGGGCTTGCGTCCTCCCGCCGGAACTTGACCGCGCAGCGTGGCGCGACCAGCTTCGTCCGTCGTGAACACCCCGCCTGAGATCGGTTTCCCTCCGGCGATCACCCAGAGTTGATACGCTTTGCCGGGGGGCGCGGGCGGAAGATTGTAAGCGTAAAGCGTGATGCCGCCCGTCCGGTTGTCATACGTCAGATTGCCGCGCGCCCCGCGCGCCGCTTTCGTTCCGGCGAGCGTAACCGCGCGTGTGTCGGGCGCGGCGAGAGGCGATGGTTCAGCTTCGCGGCGCGCAAGCTCCGTTTGCAAATCGTTGTTACGCTTCGAGAGGCGTGTGATCTCCGTTTGCAGTTCACTATTGCGAGTCGAGTAACTGGCGATCTGCGTTTGCAACTCGGCGGTGCGCTCGGTGAGACGAGCGAGTTCTCTCTGCAACTGGGCGTTTTGGTTGGTGAGCGCGGCGAGTTGCGTCTGCGCTTCACTACGGCTCTGCGAGACGCGGGCGAGTTCGGCTTGCAGTTCATTGTTGCGAGTTGAAAACTGCTCAAGCTGCGTTTGTAGTTCGCGGCTACGATTGAGCAGACGGGTGAATTCTGCTGAGCGCGCATCGTCACGGTTCGGCGAACGGACGATCTGCGTTCCTTGATCTCCGTTCGCGGGCGGAACGTTCGTGTTACTTACTTCGGGACTTGCGGTCGGCTCCGGTCTTTCGCGCTCGCCCGTCAACCCCGCTTGCGTTTCGCGCAGACGCTCGGAGGCGCGCGCAAGCTCCGTCTGCGTTGTTTGCAAATTGTTCGCTTGGCGGGCGAGTTCCGCACGCAAATCGTTGTTACGCTTCCAGAGCAGAGCGAGCGGGATGAGAAGCGCGAGGATAATGGCGGCAGCCAACGCGCCGAACGCAAACGCGGATCGCTTGCTGATAAAAGCTTGTTCGCCGCGCGGATTTTTCAAGGGCAACGGCAGAATTTTTGCAGATGGTTCATCACGTTCGATTGCCATGCCCTGATCGGCTTCGCGCGTCTGTCCGTCGAGTGAGATGTTAGGGCGAATGCTTTGAAGAACGCGCGCGTGTAGTTCGATGGGCGGCGCGATGGCAGGAACAGTGAGCGCAAGCAAAGCTGCTGCGTCGCGCAACTCCCGCATTTCCGCCTCACACTCGCGGCAATCGTTCATGTGCGCAGCAAGCTGCTCGCGCTCCGCTCCTGAAAGCAGATCGAGCACGTCGGCCGCAAGCAGTTCTTTGTATTCCTCGTGGCTCATCCCGGTTCTCACCGCCAGTTGCGCAAGTTCTCGCGCATCAACTCACGGAGCTTGATTAATCCCGAACGCATTCGCGTTTTCACCGTGCCGAGCGGCTCCTTTGTGCGCTCGGCGATCTCCGATTGCGTCAAGCCCTCGAAATAGGCGAGCAATAGCACTTGCTTCTGCCCTTCGGGTATTTCATTGAGGGCGCGTCGCACCACCTCCGTTCGCTCCATCCTGAATACGTCGTCAACCGCGTCCCCTTGTTCTTCCGCATGTTCAACGGCTGCCCTCGTCGCCGCCCGTTGGCGAGAATCCAGCGAGCGCAAACGATCAATCGCGCGGCTGTGCGCAATCGTCGCCAGCCACGTAAACGGGCGACCGCGCTCCTCGTCAAACTGCGAGGCGTGTTGCCAGACTTGCAGGAAAACCTCTTGCAACACGTCTTCCGCTTCGGCGCGGCTATGTAATATACGCAGCATCATGCCGAAAAGGGTTGGCGCGTAACGATCATAAATTTGGGCGAGCGCCGCCTCGTCTCCCTGCGCGATGGCGCGGAGCAACTCGGCGTCAGATTGTGCTGCTTGTTCGGGTTCGGGTTTCAAAGCGTTAGCTCTAAGTATGAGCTTAACAAACTACCGCGTGTTTGTTAGCGCACCTTAGATGTCCTGCAAATTTACACGCCAAAATCTTAACAACAAAATTATACTATTCCTGTTTTCCACTGCGCACAAAGGTTGTGACACTTCTTCACAAGCGACTGCCTACAAAATTACATAACATCCATAAACCGATTGCCTTACGTAGATTACTACAGGAATACACCGGAAAGTATTTCGGATGGAGAGTAAATTTAAATGAGAAAATATTTTCTGACGACGTTTATTATTGTTACAGCAATCTTTGTCGCAACTGTTTTCATGCCGACGGGTCTATCTCAAACAACATCAAACAAGACGCGCGGCGCAATCGGACGGATCGAGAAATCGAACGAAGAATGGCGACGCGTGCTTACCCCGCAGCAGTTCAACGTGATGCGCGAGCGCGGTACAGAAGAGCCTTACAGTGGTAAATACAACGATTTCAAAGGTAAGGGCGTGTACACTTGCGCGGGTTGCGGACTCACGCTTTTTAGCTCCGCAACGAAGTTTGATTCCGGCACGGGCTGGCCGAGTTTCTACGCGCCGATAGTCGCCAATCACATCGGAACAGAAACGGACAGCAGCATGGGCGAACAGCGCACAGAAGTGCATTGCGCGAGGTGCGGCGCTCATCTCGGACACGTTTTCGACGACGGCCCCGCGCCGACGGGCTTGCGCTACTGCATGAATTCAGTCGCCCTTAAGTTTAAGAATAAAAGGTAATCACTGAGCAAAGCCGGTGATTTGCCTTCCGCACGGCAATCCGAACACAAGGTGAGAAGCGTAAAACCTTTACGGGCGATGCTCGCCCACATTTTTGCCATACCGGGTCACAACCAATGGAGGTGTAGATGTCCTACAGAAACGAGCCGAATGAAGAATTCGAGCTTCCGCACTGCGCTGCGGAGTCTGACGGTCGGCGCACATTTCTCAAACTAACGGGCGGCGCGATGGCGGCGCTCGCTATCGCGGGCGCAGGCGCAAACGCGCTCGGCGAAAATAGATTGTTCAGCATCCCCGTCGCGCCGCAAGACGGCACGGTTGATCTCGGTTCCGGCGACACCGGAATCTTGAATTACGCTTACGCTTTAGAACAACTCGAAGCCGCTTACTACACGCAAGTGATGAGCGCGCCTTATGCCGGGATGACGGCTGAGGAGCGACAGATTTTGACCGACTTGCGCGACCACGAAATAGTTCACCGTGAGTTTTTCAAAGTCGCGCTCGGCGCAAACGCCATTCCCGCGCTCGTGCCTGACTTCGGTAAAGTTAATTTCAATAGTCGCGCGAGCGTGTTGAAGACCGCGCAGATTTTTGAGGACTTAGGCGTGTCTGCCTATAACGGCGCGGGGCAACTCTTAACCGACCCGCAGAACCTTTTGCTCGCGGGCAAGATCGTCTCGGTCGAGGCGCGTCACGCGGCCGCCATTCGCGATCTTCTCAAACCGCGTTCCGACTCTTTCGCGCCGAAGCCGTTGGACGTGGAGCGCAGTCCGGGAACCGTGTTGAAACTCGCCGGGTTGTTTATCAAAACGAAGATCAGCGGCGACAACTTGCCGAAGGCTTAAAGGGGAGAAGGATGAAAAACAAAACTATTTTAGACGGACTCGATCCTGAAGTAGTAGGTCGCATGGTGTCGCGCCGTGAAGCGATCACAAAGGGCATGAAACTCGGCGCGTCCGTTGCTTCCGCGCCCGTCGCGCTCGGCGTGATGGCAAATGAAACCTTCGGGCAAGGCGCGGCGCTCCCGGCGCAGATCGTCGAAGTGCTTAACTTCGCTTTGCTGCTAGAGATGAGAGAAGACGATCTCTATCGCACCGCGAATAAAACGCCCGGCTTGATTCCGGCGAGCGACCGCAGAATCTTCGAGCGCGTCGGCAAGAACGAAGCGGCGCACGTTAAACTCTTGAGCGCTGTGTTGGGAAGCCAAGCGATCCAGAAGCCCGCCTTCGATCAGACTGGCGGCGGATTATTCCCCGACGTGTTCTCAAACTACCAAACCTTTACGGCCGTTTCGCAAACGTCGGAAGAGACGGGCGTGCGCGCTTACAAAGGGCAGGCAGGCAATTTGATGTCAAACGACAAGTTGCTCACGACCGCCTTGCAAATTCACTCGGTCGAGGCGCGTCACGTTTCGGAAATCCGGCGCATACGCGGACAGAAAGGTTGGATCACAGGTGATTCGCGCGGCAATCTTCCGGCGTCCGTGCA
>JACDAW010000157.1 GCA_013695245.1 Pyrinomonadaceae bacterium
GTCTTACTTTGTCTGCCGCCACCAACTCGCCGCTTATTTCAGTTTCGCGCGCTCTTCCGCGAGTCCTTTTAATATCTCACTCACAATCTCGCCCGCAGCGCCGTCGCGTTTGAAGTCAAGCGCCGTCGCGTTTTCCCAAAACTCATCGAGGCCGCGTGCCCCCGCCCGCTCGAACATCAATGCTTGCATGAGCAGATCGATTACGTCCGCCGCCTTCACCAGACGCGCTTCGAGCGTCGCGCGATTTTCATATTCTTCATGTAAGCTACTTAGCTTCTCCGCCTGCGCCGCGCCCAACGGCTCAATAATATCACTGAACGCATGCTCCTCCGCCGCCCGCCGCGTGTCGGCTCCGTAGTAGTGCAACACGGCGCGTGGCAGATCGCCCGTGCGTGCCTCCGCCCAATCATGCAACACGGCGAGGCGCAACACGCGCTCAACATTAACATCAACGCCGCGCCGCGCGACCTCATCCGCCAACAACATCGCCGTCACGACAACACCGTAAGAGTGCGCCGCTACCGTCTCCGCGCCCGGCATCTGCCCTCGCAGAGTCCAACCTGTGCGATCAAGGCGCTTCAAACGCTGTAATTCGAGGAGCGTGGTGAGCATAAAGGCATTTTAGATTTTTGATCTAGAATCAAAAATCACACAAACATCTTTCCCGGATTAAGTATGTTATTCGGATCAAGAGCGCGTTTGATTTTTTTCATCAGGTCAATGGTCGCTGCGCCGAGCGCCATGTCGAGATACGGGGCTTTGGTGTAGCCGATGCCGTGCTCACCGCTAATCGTTCCGCCCAACTCAACTGCGGCCGCGAAAATTTCGCCGACCGATTTGCGCGCGCGTTTCACCGCCTCTGCATCTTCGCGGTCGCACATAAAGTTGACGTGAATGTTGCCGTCGCCCGCGTGACCGAAGTTGACGACGAAAGTTTCGTTGCGTCGCCCGATCTCTTCCGCCCGGCGAATGAGTTCGGGCACGCGCGAGCGCGGCACAACAACATCTTCGTTGAATTTAAGCGTCCCGTATTTTTTGATCGCCGGAGACAGCGCGCGGCGCACGTCCCACAGACGATCTTCATCCGCCGGAGTCACGGCGCGCAACACGTCGAACCCTCCGCCCGCGCGCATCACTTCTTCGACGATGAGCGATGCGCGCTCAACTTCCTCCGGTGCGCCGTCAACTGCAACCAGCAATAGCGCGCCCGCGTTCTTTGAGATACCGAATGCAAACTCATTTTCGATTGCCTCAATCGCGTGTTTGTCCATCACTTCGATGGCGACGGGCACAAGCGATCTTTGCGCGAAACGCGGCACGCAAAGACAAGCTTCTTCCATCGTGCGAAACGTCGCGCGCACAGTCCGCGTCGCTTCTGGCAACGGAAGCAACCGCAGCGTCGCTTCCGTAATAATTCCTAACATGCCTTCCGAACCGCAGATCAATCCCGTCAGATCAAACCCGACAACGTTCTTGCTCGTCACGCCGCCCGTGCGGATGATCTCGCCCGATGGCAATACGACTTCAAGACCAAGCACGTAGTGTTTTGTCACGCCGTATTTCGCCGAGCGAATGCCGCCCGCATTCTCCGCGATGTTGCCGCCGATGAATGATTGCTTGTAAGAAGAAGGATCAGGTGGGAAAAAGAGCTTATGCTTTTCGACCGCTTGTTGCAAAGCGTAAGTGACAACGCCGGGTTCAGTCACAACATAGAGATCGGCGACGTTGATCTCTTTGATCTCGTTCATGCGATCCGTTCCGATAACTACGCCGCCTTCGACGGGCACCGCGCCGCCCGTGTAACCGACTCCGCCGCCGCGCGCCGTCACCGGAAAGCGACGCTCGTTAGCGAGTCGCAAAATCTCACTGATCTCTTTCGTTATGCGCGGAAACAAAACGACTTCCGGCGGAAACTTCTCCTTCACCGCATCCTGCGCATAAGGCTCAACGCGCTCCGGCTCGGTGAGCACATGCTCCGCGCCGACGATAGCTCGCAGACGTTCTTGAACATCGCTGTCCGAAGCGGCGGTGCGCGCTCGCTTCTGAGGCAGCGTCGCCCGTTCAGATGTTTCGTTCTCGCTTAAAAAGTTTTCCATCACTCATTTCAAACCCGTCATACTTTAGCCTGCTATCTTCTCTTCATCAACAAACGCCCAGCTATTACGTTAAACGAAAACGGCGACGCCGCGAAATTATTCCACAGCGCCGCCGCCCCTCTCATGCCGCTCTTGTTGCGGCCTTTAATTGTACTTTCAACTGAGGCTTGCCGTTTGCGAATACTCCCGAAGCGCATGTTCGCTGGAGTCGAAACGTGCGCGTCAAACATTTAACTGCAAGCCGGATGCCTGCAATTGCAACTGATCTCCATCACGTTGCGCGCGTTGGCGCAATATTCGCTACAATACTTTTCATTCTGCGCTACCGTGCAACTGCAACTGGGATGCGCGCATTTCTTTTCGTTTGTCTCGTCCGCCATCTCGATTTCCTCCTTCTGAAAGCGAATGGTTGTAACTTGGTCGGGGCAGCGTTCCGTATAAGTTTCAACCTTCAAGTCAAGAGAGTCAAGCACCGTGCGGCTCTCATTTCACGGCGCAACTCTTAACACGATCCGCACGCGCTCTTTGCCCACTTCGATCTCCAATGGGTTGCCGAGCTGCACGGGCAGCGTCGCGCCGTTGATTTCAATTTGAAGTGGCGGCAGCGTCGCCGTTCTATCCTTGTTCGTTCCCCGTGCGCTTGCGTTGATCGTTTGCACAGTGGTCGAGGGGCGCGGCGCATCTCCGGCGCGCATCAGCAGATTAATCGCGGTGATCCGCCATGCGGCAGGCTTTGCCGTTAAACGAAGTCCCGGCGTGTCAACCTCCGCGCGCTCGCCCGGCGCAAACGCGCTCAGCGTCCACAAACCTTCACCGCAACGCACGCCGCCCGCATCATAAAAGGTCGCGTAGCCCGAAGCGTAAGTATAAAAAACTTGGCTGCGATTTTCGAGAATGAGGCGCGCGTTCTTCGTCAACGCCTCCGGCGGCCCCTCAATCGCAGCGGAGCGCAAACTCGCCGCCAACACCGTCTGACCGCTTGTGTCCAATGCAACGGCTTGTTCAGTCAACGGCACAGGTCGCACATCAGCGCCACCGCCGCTTTGAGTTTCTTGAGCCTGCGCGCTTAACGCTCCGCACAGAAGCCACACGCCAACGAAAAGAATCGCTGCCTTCATTTTATCTTCTCCTTATTTATAAAGCTGAAAGATGCTAACAACGGAAAATTTCCCTGAGTTTATACATCCGTATTTTCACCTTCTCTAACAAAGGGCATCAAGGCTGCCCCGCGCGGCATGACGTATCCAGCGGCGGTTGAATCTACACGCTGCATCGCTTCATCGAGCGTGCGCGCCGGAAACATGTTCATGCGTCTCACGTCCTCATCATTTAAGTTCGAGACGAGGTGCACCCGAAAGCGCTCCGTTTTCGTCATCAAGGCCCACGCGGTCTGCCCCGTAACTTCGTAGCTTTCGCGCAAACGCGCGCCGAGTTCGTTTGAATCTTTCGCATCAAACCATTTCAAAAAATCATCGCGCCCGAAACCTTCCGCGCATTCAGCGAGCAAAACGATCTCGCCGCCTTCCGCGCACGCAAGCGCCCCCATCTCCAAAGCTTTGTGCGCTTGAATGAGATTTACATCGTATGGAGTGCCGCCGCAACTCACGATCACGACGGAGCGCTTTCCGTTAATACGCGCCACGTGTTCATCTGCATATTCAGCGCACGCGCGGCGATGTGCCGCGCGCCAATCACCGCAATAAACGCGCATGATACCTCCGCGCTCGTTTGTCACCGTATTGATCAGAAACGACGGCGCGATCTCGGCCGCGATGCGTTCACATTCTTCGTGAACAAGATTTCCGTCGAGTCGCCCTGCGCCAACTCCTGCGCGGCGCTTGCCGCCTTGCTCGAAGTCTAGGGCGAGCAAATGCGTCGCTGCAATCGTTCGTTCGGAGGCGAGGCCGGGGCAGATGGATTTGCGCCCGCCCGTGAATCCCGCAAAGTAATGAAACCCGACTGCGCCCGTCAGGATAATGTGATCGTGTTCCGTGAGAGCGCGGTTAAGTTCGATGGGCGTGCCGCGCGTCGTCATGCCGAAAGATACGTGCTGCGCGGTGTCGCGCGCGTTGTGGTCGAGAATTTTGATTCGCTGTGTGATGAATGAAGTGAGCAGGTTCTCTTTTTCTACGGGCGTGACCTTGCGGTGGATTCCGGTAGCGAAGATGATGCGGAGATCGTAAGGCGCAACGCCGAGTTGGATGAGACGCCGCACAAGCAGATTGACAACAGTCGCGCTTCCCGTCTGGCGCGTTGCGTCTGAAACGACGACGAGCACAGTCTCGTTCGGCGAGATGATCTCTTCGAGCGGTTGCGAGTCAATCGGTTGATCAAGTTCCGCGCCGATCTCGACATCAGACAGAGCTTGTTCGCTCGCCGCATTAACATTTTCCAGCACACTAAACCGATCTTCCGCGTAGTGGAAAGAAAAATCACTCTTCCCGTATTTTAGCTTGATGTTGCTCATGCGTAGGCGATTGGAGAAGCGCGATTAAACGCCGAAGCTGATCAGCGCGCGTTCAATAAGGTTAAGCGAGGCGATGTTGGTGTCGCCCGCCGCGCGCGCATCAGCTAGCCAACGGCGCAGGCGTCGCGCTTCGTCGAGCGTGCGGATGCGACACGTGCCCGTAAGCGCAAGCGTTACCAACGGGTCGGGCGCGCCATGTGTGACGAGCGCGGCTTGCAAGCCCGCCTGCTCGCGCGCGTCCAATGTCAATAAAAGATTGATCTCCATTGAACTTTAATTGACAGCATGTTCATCGTCTTGCAAGCGAATGATCGTGCAATACTTATCGTCGTAAATTTTTTCGCTGCGATTGTCTTTCATTAAATTAAGTTGAAAATTACCCGGCGAATCTTCGTGGCGGAGAAAGACGTAGCGCGCGCCGAAGCGTTCGCGCACCAGCTTTGCGGCGTCTCGCTCTTCGCCGCGAGTGATTCGGGTGTAGAGTTTAGCAAGATCGCGATTTTCATCAAGCAAATAAGTCGGGTCAAGACCGGAGACGTAAGCGTGCCATGTGTCGTAATAAAAAATTTTCGGGAAGTCGTCCCAATTCGCGTTAAAGATGAGTTCGCCCGCGCGAACATTTCCCTGCACCCATTTCATTCCGGCGCGGTATTGTTCCGGCGCGGCGCTGCCGCGAATGTCGTCTGCCGTCCGCCAGACGTTTGAAACGGCCGCCGCACCGAGCGCGACGACGATTGTTGCTACCGTGAAGCATTCCGTCAAACTCCAACCGCTCAATTTCCAAGCTGACAAATTCCACTTGCTTCTGACGCGCGTCGCAACAAGATTTTCGTCCGTTGCGTTTGCAAACGAGTTATTAATTTTCCTTTCGCGCGCGCGGTCAAAGACGGGCTGGAGCGCGAAGGCGGCGAAGAGCACCGCAAACGGCGGCCAGTATTCAGCCCAGCGCCGCGAACGAAAATTAGCGAGCAATAAAAGCGTCGAGAAAATGAGCAAGAAGAGCGGGCGCGCGGCGAGGCTTTTTTCTCGCGCATTGAAAGCAATATAGCCGCACGCCATCGCCAGAAACGCGACGAGGCAGTTGTCTAAAAACTCCCAACTGTTATACGGATACCATTCATTACCCACTTCCGTTGAGAATCCACCGGCGGTCGCTTTGATCACAACGTGCTCGACGAAAAGCGAAATGTTGTGAGGGAAATATGGATTGATAACGAAGCCGAGCAACGCGCCCGCGCTCGTCCAGAGAATCGCGCGCCACTCAAAACGTCGTTCGCTCCACCACACAACAAGCGTCCAGATCACGGCCGCTGCAACCACCAATACCCACAGGCTGTACGTCCACACGTAAAGAAACGCGAGCGGCGCAAGCCAGATGTATTTTCTTTCAAACAGCAAATAGATTCCCGCCACCATCAACACAAGCGACAAACTCATCGCCTTCGTCATGTTGATCCGGAAGAGAAACGCATTTGACGCGGCGAAGAGCGCAATGAGCCACACGAGCGGGTAACTCAAACGGTAGCGCACGACGAGCCAGTAAAGAGCCGCGATGCCGAGCGTCGAAAACAACCACGCGCCAACCTTCGCTCCAAACACTTCGTCTGCGAACCACGTGAAAGGTATTTGCAGTATGTGAAAAAGAAAATGATGATCAACGTAAGCAGACGGGTTGAGCGTCGTGAGCGGCAAGAAAGTGAAGCGCGGCGGAAACTCGCCCTTGATCATTCCTTCCCACAACAGCCGACTCCAACGCGCGTGATAATAACCGTCGAAATCGCCACAGCAGATCGCGCGTGTCGAAAATTGTAGATACCAGATCACAGAGGCGATGGCGGCGACACCTGCCGCGAAGTAAAGCAGCGCCGGGTTTTTACGCGCCCAATTCAATCGCCAGCTTTTAAGATTCGCCTCAGCCATTCGCTTCCGATTCCCGCGCCGAGCGAAAACAAGCGGTGGCGGCATGACAGAAATGAAAAGTTTCGTCCCCGAACTCCGCCGTCTCCATTTGAATCGTGAGGTGATCGACCCCGAAGCGTTCGCGCAATTTAATTCTCAACTCCTTCAAAAGCTTTGGCTGCGCCGCGCCCTCCGTGTGAACCACGTGCGCGCTCAAAGCTTCGCGCCCCGATGTGATCGTCCACACGTGCAAATCGTGTACATCCTCAACGCCTTCCGTATCGAGAATCGCCGTTTCAACCGCCGCCAGATTGATGTGCGCGGGCGTGCCTTCCAAAAGCACGTTCGTCGCTTCACGAATTAACTTCCAACTGCTCCACACAATTAGCATTGCGACAAAGACGCTGCAAACCGGATCAGCCCACGCCCAACCGTAAACAGATAAAAGTATGGCGGCAATAATTGCGCCGACCGAGCCGAGCGCGTCGCCGATAAGATGCAGCCACGCTCCGCGCATATTCAGATCGTGATTATGACCGCCGTGCAGCAGCCACGCGCAAACGAGATTAACGACGAGTCCGCCCGCCGCGATCAAAGCCATCTCGAAGCCGCGCACTTCGGGCGGGAAATAGAATCGCGCCCATGCCTCACGGAAGATGAGCAGCGCGACGATGACAAGCGAAACGCCGTTCGTGAGCGCGGCGAGAATCTCCAAACGGTAATAGCCGAAAGTCTTCTCCGGCGTCGCGGGCTTCGCCGCAAACCTTAACGCTAAAAGCGCGAGCGCAAGCGCGGCAACGTCCGTCAGCATGTGTCCCGCGTCGGCAAGCAACGCGAGCGAACTTGTCCACCACCCGCCCGCAGCTTCCGCCAACATGTAAACGGCGGTTAAGACCATTACTATGCCGAGTCGCTGACGACTGCGCGCGTGCATACCTGCGTGCGTGTCCGCATGACCTGACTTGTGTTCGATTGCGTGTGCCATACCGACGATGGACGAGCGGGAACGTTTCCGCTTTTGACGAAGAATTGCTCTTTAGAATATAAACGAAAGCTTTGCGCCCGCCAAACAGCATTCGCGCTTCGCAAAGGGAGAAGCGGCACAACGCAGTTCCGCGCCTTTTAATAAAGGCTTCTTAAAAGATTGAAAACCTAAAGCAAACGCCCGACGAACATCAATATCTTCGTCAAGCGTTTGCTTAAAATCAGAGCGAGAACAAAATCGTGGAATTAAATTGTTATGATAATTCGCGGCTAAAGCTCAGACCGTTAGGTTGAAGACGCGGCAAGAGCTTTGTTGAAATCGCGGTAAAGTTCGCCGAAGTCACGCACGGCGCGTTCGAGCACTGACGACATCTCAGCAGCGTCCTTTGTGTTTACCATCAAGTTGACGTGATTAACGAACGCTGCGTGTGCATCGTCGGTGCGCGCCGTCGGCGACAGCTGAACGATGAAAAGGCGACGGCGTTCGACGGGTCGCAGTTGGGCGATCTCACGGTTAATGAAAGCCGCACCCTGCTCGATCTGATCAAACTCCGGGTCAAGCACGAGCACGCTCATCTGATCTTCGCGCATACGCTTGATCGCCTGCGCGGTATCGGCGGCGACAAAAACCTCGTAGCGACTTTCAGAGAGAGCGCGCGCAACCGTTTCCTTGTGCGCCGGGGCGACGCACACCAGCGCGCGGCGTTGCTCCCAACTGCGCCCGAAGAAACTGCTTTCTCCTTCTCCCGCGCCCGCTGTCGCAGCACCGCGCTGTAGCAATGCAGACAGCAATCGCACGACATCTTCTGCGTTAATGACGCTCTCCTGTTTCGCCGTTGAATTTTTATCAGAAGCTTCGGCGCGGAATACGGGTGCCGAAGCCGCATGTTCGAGACGCGCGCGCGCAAGCGGCGACGCATCTTCAGTAATCGTATCAGTCGCCGACTTGGTGTTATTAAGTGGCGAAGCGGAATTTCCGGCGAGCGGTTGCACGTTATTCGCATGACTACATTTCGGACATCGCACGTTGAAAGGGATTGCGGGAATTTTAGCTTCGTCTAGTTGCAAGCGCGTCTGACATTTTGAACATGTGACGATCATAGTTTAGAGAATTTTACTTAGGTAGATTCATGCTGCTGCTTAAATGCTAAATCAAAACAGACAACATTGGCACACGATGATTTTCTTCACCGCCGAGACGCAAGAGCCAAGCCGCAGAGGTTCGCAGAGAAAACATGTCAACTCTCTCTGCGCGTTCCTCCGCGTCTCGGCGATAAACATTGTCTCTCGATACATATCTCATACAGAAATCTAGCGTACCTATCTTCTATGCTCTGATTTAGTGAGCTTTTGGGATTACTCGATCATGCTGAACATCGAGGATTTATCAAAGCTCGGCGCAAGCGGCGTGTTTTCCTCTTGGATGTATTCATCGCCCGACGACAGGCCCTTGAGCGTAAGCAACAGGTTGTGCCGGTTCGTGGCAAAGCCGAGGCCGTCCTCCATCGTCACAGTTCCGTTTTGGATCATAGTTTTAATGACGGAATCGAATTCCTGCATACCGTCGAGTTTGCCGTCGCGCATCGCATCGAGAATTGACTTGCCAGCAGATTCGCCCGCCTTGATGTATTCCCTTGTGCGCGGCGTTGATTTGCAAATTTCAACGGCCGCGATGCGCCCGCCATCGTCGGCGCGCGGCAACAATCTTTGCGAAATGATGTAGCGAAATGTTTGCGCAAGGCGTGTGCGGATCACGTGCTCTTCATTCTTCGGGTAAAGCCCGATGATGCGGTCAACCGTTTTGGAAGCATCAATCGTGTGCATCGTCGAGAGCACGAGATGTCCCGTTTCGGCCGCCTCTAAAGCGATCTCGGTCGTCTCATAGTCGCGCATCTCGCCGATGAGAATCACTTTTGGGGCTTGGCGCAAGGCGGCGCGCAAAGCCGACGGGAAATCCTTCGCATCTGAGCCGACCTCGCGCTGATTGATCGTCGAACTTTTATGATTGTGCAGAAACTCAATCGGGTCTTCGATGGTGACGATATGGTAATGCTTTGTTTCGTTGATGTGATCAATGATGGCGGTGAGCGTCGTTGATTTGCCGACGCCGGTCGGGCCTGTCACAAGGACGATGCCATTTCTGATTTCACTAATGTCGGTGAGTTGCGCGGGCAAGCCAAGTTGCTCAAACGTTAAAACTTCAGTCGGGATCACGCGCATCACAATCGAATAGGTGCCGCGTTGTTGGAAAATGTTAACGCGAAACCGGGTGCGTGAAGGCAAGGAATAACTGATGTCAACCGAGCCGTTTTGCGCGAGACGGCGCGCGGCTTCCGGGTTGCCCACCATCAGCGTCATCGCAATAAGTTCGGTTTGATACGGGGAGAGTTTTTGCAAACCGAGCGGTTGGACGCTCACGAGCTTACCGTTGACTTCGACTTGCGGTTGCTGTCCGACGGAGAAATTAAGGTCGCTGATTTTGTCAGAAACCATTAACATGCGCTCAATAATAGGCGGCAGATCGAAGAAGCTCATTCCTGTTGTGTACCTTTAAATTTGAGGAGAGCAAGTCAGGTGGAGGGTTTATCAAATGCCTGCGACGTAAGAATGCTTTGAAGTCTCAGCGGAGACTTTCGCTATTCTGCGGCAAAGCAAGGATAAACGCAAGCAAAAGTTTGTTTATTGTTTAACCGGTGCTTTTAGAACGCTTACCTACTAAAGCTAAGCGTTGAGAACCTCTGCGACGAGGCTCTCGGTGCGGGCTGAAATCTGCGAAGGTTCTTCAAGTAAGTAGCTGATAATCGCAATGGCGCTCGCGCCGGATGAAATCACGTTTCGTGCGTTCGTGAAATTGATGCCGCCGATGGCGACAAGCGGCACGCTCTCACCGAGTTCCGCGCGGACGCGGCGCAAGCCGTCAAGACCGACGATTGGATCGGGATTCTCCTTTGACGCTGTTGAGAAGATGGGGCCGATGGCGATGTAGTTAATGGGGAGTTTGGCGACGGCGACGGCCTGTTCGATGTTGTGTGTCGAATAACCGATGATGAAATCTTCGCCGAGCAGAGCGCGCGCCGCTTCCGGCGGAAGATCGTCTTGACCGAAATGCACGCCGTCGGCACGAAGCGCAAGCGCGATGTCGGCGCGGTCGTTGATAATCAAACGGGCGTTGTGGCTGCGCGCGACTTCTAAAGCTTCAACCGCCTCACGATAAAACTCACGCGGCGAAAGATGTTTCTCGCGCAGTTGGATGAAGGTCGCGCCGCCCGCGCACAAACGCTCAACTTGCGCGGCGTGCGACAAACCAGAAATACGACGATCAGTAATCGGATAAATCTTCGGAAGATTAACGCGCAAAACTTTTCTTTGTCTTTGAAGAACTCCGCCGCATCGTTGCTGTTTCGCCTAAAACCATCGCTCCGGCAACTGCAACTGACTGACCTTGTTCAGCTTCCAGCGGCGACGACACGGCGTAGCCCATAATCGAAGGCTCACTCGGCGTCACATATTTGAACGAGGGATGATCTACTGTATCGCTTTTAAGCAAGCTGTTGCTGATGCCGACTCCGGCGAGGAAACTCAACACGGAAGATAGCGCGGCGCGCGCAAGCAGAGATGCGCGGCGTTTGAGCACACGTAATCCCGTCGGGCAATCGGCGGTTAAGATCGAGCCGTCTCTGCGACGGTAGAACCTGACGCACAAACGCCCTTCCGCATTTGCGACAAAAGCTTCCGCGTCGCCCCGCGACATATTCGAGAGATTGTAAACATTCATACGACATTCGCCGCAGAAGCGTTTTTGATTGTCTCCAACCATCCCATCCCAATCAGCCGAACAAGGAGCAGCAACCCGCACGCGGCTGAGATTATCTGTGAATTTGCGCATCGTATTTCTCCCTTTGATAAGGAACGGTGAAAGAAGAAGTTTCTTGCATCCCGTTCATCTTAGACACTCCTTTGGAAGAAATGTTCCGCACGGCAATG
>JACDAW010000159.1 GCA_013695245.1 Pyrinomonadaceae bacterium
TTCTTACTGTTTCGCCCGCGATCCGGTAAAGGAAAGCGGCGGAAAGCCGGGAGTGTTGACCGTGATCGTGCCGTCCATCTTGTCGCCTTGCACGCGCCCCGTCATTTTACCTTCCATTGATTGACCCTGTATCTGCGTGGCGAATGCGCCGTCGAAGGCGTTGCCGTTGAGCGTGAAGTTGTTCACTGAGAAGTTGGCCATCTGCGCTTGAATTTCGCCGGTGGTCTTTCCATTGTCTTGCTTGATGATGAGTGTCGCCGGAAGAGTTTGTCCGTTCGGCAACGAAACTTCGAGCGTCCATGAACCAATAACGTTCGCCGTGTTACCTGTTGATACCATCGCTGTTCCTCCTCCGCTGCCGCTATTCACCGTCGCGCCCGCTGTCGTCATCGGATTCGTTCCTTTGCGGTTCCCCTGCGCGTCGTAAACTTCAATTGTCTCGGCGTAAGGTTTAATTTGATCCGCGATCACAGAAGCGTCGCCGACGATAATGATCGCGGTTTTATCAGGCGCCACATATTTTTGTGCGGCGCGTTGCACATCTTCTTTCGTAACGCGCATCACGCGGTCGCGGTAAGATTGCAGGTAATCTTCAGGCAGATTGTACATTTTGATCTGCACGAGTTGATCGATCAAACCTTCCTGCGTTTCAAAGCGGAGCGGGAAGATGCCGACGAGAAAAGATTTCGCGTCCGCCAATTCTTGATCGGTGATGCCTTCGGTGCGAATGCGATTCATCTCGAAAAGAAACTCTTTGAGCGCGGGGCCTGTGACATCCGAGCGGACTTCGGCGGAAGCGCGGAAAACGCCTGCCTCGCGGCGCGTGTCGAGCGAAGAGTAAGCGCCATAGGTGTAGCCTTTGTTTTCGCGCAAATTCTGATAGAGACGCGCCGAGCCGCCGCCGCCCAAGATGCGATTCATAAGCAGGACGGAATAGTAGTCGGGGCTGGTGCGCGTGACGCCGGTGTTGGCGAGAATAATGTTCGACTGCGTAGAACGCGGGCGATCAACAAGATAGATCGCGCGTGCATTGCGCACAGGCGCGGGTGGGAAGCGCACATCTGCGACTTCGCCTTTTGCCCAACCGCCGAAGAGTTCGTTAATGCGCTTAAGGACGCGGTCGCGCTTCACGTCGCCGACAACGAAAAGCACAGCGTTGTTCGGCACAAACGCGCTTCGATAAAAGTTCATCACGCCTTCGCGCGTCATCGCTTCAACTGATTGCTGTGTTGCGCTTGTCATCGAATACGGATGTTGTTCGCCAAAGATGACGCGGGCGAGCCGTTCGTTCGCTAAGAAGGTTGATTGGGTGCGCTGCAAGGTGAGCGTCTGCTTTGTGTTCTGCTTAAGCTGATCAAAATCTTTCTGTGGAAACGACGGATGCAGGACAACGTCGGCCATCAGATCGAGAATTTTGTCGTTGAACGTTGTCAGCGACGAAGCGGAGACGACGCTGTAGTCTTCGTTTGAACCCGCGGAAAGCGTCGCGCCGTAGCGCCCCACTTCGTCGGCGATCTGTTTGCTTGTGCGCGTCGCCGTGCCTTCAGTGAGCATCGAAAGCGCGAAGTCGGTTAAGCCGGGCAGGTCGCGCGGGTCGCGCGAGTCACCGTTGCGAAAGGCGAGTCGGTAGCTGACGAGCGGCAGACGCGGTTGCTCGACGATAACGACGCGCAAGCCGTTCGGCAAAGTTGTTTCGTAGGTGGTCGGAAGATTCAACGGGCGCGCAGGTAAGGCCGCGGGCGCTTGCCGCCGAAAGTCTTCCGTTTGATTTTGCGCATTCGCTGAGCGGGCAAAGAAGGGAAGCGCCAGCAGCGCACCGCACAAAAGGAGCGCGAAGCTCTTGGACAAGTTTTTAAGTTTGATCATTGTCGTTTCTGTTTCTCCTCTTGACGGTTTAGAAGGGGCGTGTGCCCGTTGGCGGTTGCGCTGGCGGCGGATCGGATGGACGCTGCGGTTGCGCCGGACGCTGTTGCTGATCGGCCGGGCGATCAGGATTTGCGGGTCGCGTCGGCGAATCGGGGCGCACGGGTTGTTGCGGCGGAACTTGCGGGGCGGGCGCGCCGGGTTGACGCGCGTC
>JACDAW010000165.1 GCA_013695245.1 Pyrinomonadaceae bacterium
ACTTGATTTCGCCTCTTCATCACCTCTAGGCGTCCCGACATTATAGACAATGCTGAATGTTGAGACGAGAGTTTCGCGCGCAGCGAACGAAGAGATCAACCCGATGCCCATTTTCCAGTCGAAACCGAGCGGCGCGATCACAGGTTCAATCAAAAGCCCTAAGCGCCCGGCAAAGCTTTGACGTATCTGCTCGCCCTCCATGTCCGGCTCTCCAGTTTCGACTTCAGGAGCGGGTTGACCTTTGGCTTCGGTTCCGGTTTCGCGTGTCGCTTGTGCAGTCGTTGGCGAATAGAATTTGTCCGCGCCATTAGCCGCCTTGTTAGTCTCAAGGCGCGGGAAAGTGACGAGCGCCCAGAGCACAATTGAGATCGCAAGGATCACGGTTCCGGCACGCTTTACAAAAAGGAAGGCGCGCGACCAGATCGTCTGTAACACCGTCAGCAGATTCGGCACGCGGTAAGGCGGCATCTCCATCACGAGCGGCGGCGCAGGCGCGCGCAAGATTGTTTTTTTCAAAACCCACGCGACGCCGACGGCCACGGCGATGCCGAGCAGATACATCGCCATAATGATCAACGCGCCCGTCGAAATAAAACCGAAGACTTTGCGATCCGTAAAAAACGCCGCGATCATCAATGTATAGACGGGCAACCGCGCCGAGCAACTCATCAACGGCGCGATCATAATCGTCGCCAAGCGATCCTTCGGATTCTCAATCGTGCGCGTCGCCATGATGCCGGGGATCGCACACGCGAAACTGCTCATCAGTGGCATAAAGGCTTTGCCATGCAAGCCCACTCCGCGCATCAGGCGATCCATCAGGAAAGCTGCGCGCGCCATGTAGCCCGTATCTTCGAGGAGCGTGATAAAGAAAAAGAGCAACAGAATCTGCGGCAGAAAGACGAGTACCCCCCCGACGCCCGCGATCACGCCGTCCACAAGTAAGTCCGCGAGTAACCCTTCCGGCAAATGCGCGCGCACCGTCTCGCCGAGCGCGCCGAATCCGTGATCGATCAAGTCCATCGGCAGCGAGGCCCACGAAAAGATCGTCTGAAAGACGAGCAGCATCACGGCGAGCAAGATTAGCACGCCGAAAACCTTGTGCGTGACGAAACGGTCAATAAGGATCGTCGCGTCTTTTCTTTTATCAATCGTGCGCGAATTATGTTTGATAGAGTCCGCAGCGATTGCTTCGATCCAGCGATAACGTTCCACTAGCGGCTCTTGCCACCACTGCGGGTTTGCTGCGGCCAGTCGCTGACGCGCCGCAGCGACTTCCGCGCGTCGCCCAGCTTCGGTCGGCAACTCCTCGCTGTAAAGGTCGCGTAATGCTGCATCACGCGCCGCGCGGTCGTCCATTTTTTGTGACGTTACGTTTCCGGCAAGCTGTCGTAATTCCTGCTCAGCCGTTTCCGACAAATGCCATTGCTGAACGGGCGCCAAGCCTTCGGCCGCTTTTAGCACCGCTCCGGCGAGTTCGTCTAAGCCTCGCCGTTGTGTGGCAACGACGGGAACAACCGGAACGCCAATCGAATTGCTAAGTTCTGCAACGTTGATCTCCAAATCGCGTCGCCCCGCCATATCCATCATCGTCAACGCAATAACAAGCGGGCGATTCATTTCAATGAGTTGCGTGACAAGATAAAGGTTGCGTTCGAGATTGGTTGCGTCAACGACGGCGACAACTACATCCGGCACAGGCGTGTCTGGAACGCGCCCCGTGAGAACATCGCGCGCGATGCGTTCGTCAAGCGAAGCGGCATCGAAACTGTAGAGTCCCGGAAGATCAATGAGACGAGCGGAAGGAAGATCGTGACCGAGAGTCCAGACGCCTTCTTTGCGCTCGACCGTCACGCCCGGATAGTTAGCCACTTTCTGGCGCATTCCGGTTAGCGAATTGAAAAGCGTGGTTTTGCCAGCGTTAGGATTACCGGCGAGCGCAATCGTTAATGGTTTGGTTTTTGTTTGAGCTACCGCCGCTTCTACAGGCAAGGGAGGTTGGAGGAGCGTGCTCATGGTTCAGCGTTTAGTGATGCGAGGTGAAAATTGTCGTCGCGCTGAGTCATTCGTGAGGTGTGACAATGATGGTTTGCGCTTCGGTGCGACGCAGCGCGAGATGATAGCCGCGCACGCGAATCTCAAGAGGATCGCCGAGCGGTGCGCTTTTAACAAAACGAATGGGCGCGCCCGGCACAATGCCCATCTCCATCAAGCGCCGCGCAATCGAACCCTCGCCTTCAACCGCCACGACGCGAGCTGATTCCCCTGCGGGCAACTTATCAAGCGAGCAGACGCGCGTTGTTTCGCGCAACCGCACTATCGCTTGATTGAAAATCCCTTGCTCTAAAGCTCCAAGCATACATTCCTCTAACAGCGAACCTTACTAAATAATTCCACCGTCAACAGTAAATCGAGTATAAGGCAATTGAAAATAAATTTCAATTTCAAAAGAGTGGTGCCGTTATTTTCTAAGGATAAAGCCAAAGTTACTGGCGGCTAACAGGGATAACGGCTAAATCTGCGCGCAAGACTCCGAGCGGAGTCGTCGCGGTAAGACGTAGCGGCAGGCGGCGGCTATCTTCGCTAATCCACAAGCGCAAGCCGAGCCGGTCGGGTTGCGCGTCGTCGGTTGTGAGCGAAAGTTGTACGGCCGCGATGCGTTGTCCGCCGAGTTCAATCGTTTCGCGTCCCAGAGATGTGATGTAGAGCGTGCGCGGGCGGTTAATAGCAAGGATTGAGACGGCGTTGCGGCGCGACGGAGAAAGATTAAATGAGCGCAGAGCGTAGATGACGGAAACGAGATCGTGTGTGCCGACGGGAATGTTGATGCGTTGCCCATCACTTAACAGCGCGACACTGCCCGTTTGATCGACGGTGACGGTGCGACTCACGCGGCGGCGTCCTTCTTCAATCGCTAAATCCGTGCGGAAGGGAAGCAGCGTTCGCGTGTCAACGTAGGAGTTGACGCGGTCGTTGAAAGGGTAGAGGCGCGCTCCTGCGCCTGTCGTCTGCGCCGAGCCGTTAAGGAGCAGTCCGTCGCGCCCGAAGTATCTTGCGCGCTGTCGCACTAGAAACGAAAGCGCGCCGACGGGTTGCGCCGCGCCACCGAGAAACACGTTGTAGTTTAATTGCTCTCCGACTTTGAAAGGCAGATTAGGATCGACCGCCGAGCTTGTTTCAGCGTTTGAATTTTCCGATGAGGTGTTAGCGGGCGAAGTTGGCGGCGTGCCGGTCGCTCCGGCCGGGACGTTCGAGTTTGGGGGCGTGAGGACGGTTGGCGTCGGAGCGACCGTCGCAATCGCAGAAGGATTTTGCGTGACGTTCGGGGGCGCGCCGCCGGGCAAAATGGAACTCGCCAGACGCGCTTGTATCTCACCAGCCGGGTGCTGAATGACAATGAGCACCGGGATGTGTCGCTCATCATCGCTAAAATAAACGCGCATCGGGAAGTTGTTTGAGACGCCTTGACTGCGCGCGCGAATTTGGGTGGCGATAGCGTTAAACGTGCCGACGTTAGTTCTAACGATCTCTCGCCCCGTTACTCTCAACTCGGCGCGATACGTATCACCGTTGAAAGCGACTTCGAGGCGGTAAGTCGCTTTAGGCGTTAGCGGCAGAGCGCGCACGCGGTAAATGGCCGAAAGCGGATCGAACGAGCCGGGAACGGCGTCTCGCGTTAACCTCGATGGAATCGCGGAGATACCGACGGGCTGGTTATAATCTCGTTCGACGTCGGCGGCGAGTGTGCCTTCGCGCGTGAACTGCTGCGTGCGAAAAGGCCGTCCGCTCGTGGGATCAATGTACGAAACGAAATCGTTGTTGAATGGGAAGAGCGCCGCGTTAACAACTTCGATTGTCTCAACGTGTG
>JACDAW010000168.1 GCA_013695245.1 Pyrinomonadaceae bacterium
GCTCTTGGCGTCCGTCGGCTCAATCCTTAGAAGCCGGGCGCGAAAATCTTTAGCGTGCGCGGTTGCTAGTATCGAGCGTGGAGAGCGGCGGGGTGGAAAGCCCGAACGCTTGCGGATTTTCTCCGATGATAGCGGCGGCGAAAAATCTCGGCACATAGTGGCGGTTCTCGCCCCGAAACTGTTCGTCTAATTCTTCGGCGTGGGCGAGCAGAAACCAAAAATCACGTTTAGTGTTGCCGGGAGCGGCAAAGCGATTTAACTTTTCGAGATCGGCTTTGACGAGACGGCTTCCGCGATTAAAGCTCGCGATTACGAGCGTCATGTTGGCGGCATCTGCGCCAAACTCTTTTGTGCGATCTTTAATGTAGCGTGCGGCGGCAGGCGCGATCACGTCAACGTTGCAACGATCTTCTGGACGCACGCCGTATCTTCGCGCCGTCTGCTCCAAGAATTGGAATTTTCCTTGCGCGCCGAGCGGACTGGTCGGGCAGTCATGATACTCCGATTCGATCATCGGAATGTAGATTCCGGTGAGCGGCGACACGCCCTGTTTTTTGAAATGAAAAGAGAGCAACGGGGCGTAGAGCGCAGCGCGGGTGTAAATCTCGTTTAAGTTTTCTTTGAACGGCTGCGAACTGTTATCGCGGCGACGGACGTAAGCGTCAACGTGGAGTTTGATCGCTTGCGTGGCTTCGGGGCCAAGCGCAATCGCGCCGTCGCCGAGAGCTTGCGATATGCGCAGTGCTTGTTCGCCGACAAAGGCCAAACGCTCATCTTCACTCATATCCCGATAAGCTCTCGTTTCGCTGTTTGTCTCGGTGTTAAAGGTCGCTGCGGCGTTGAGCGAATCGCTTGGGACAGAGGAAGCGGCCGCGCGCGGTTCGTCGCGGCTTACGGTGCGAACGCTGTGTGCGACGAACGCGAAGAGTACCACGACGGCCGCGCACACCGACGCGGCTGCGACAGTTTCCCGACGACGCCTCGCCCGACTCTGAAACGAAGCGACATTCGTCGTTTTGTGTGCTGGTTCTAAAGGATCGGTCGGCGCCCCTCTTGTAAGCGTCGAATCAATCCGGCGATCTCGAAGCAAAGCGGTCGGCGCATTTCTGATTAGCTCGGAGCTGTGCGGAGCATTCCTGTCGTTTGCTCTCCATTCATCCGTCGTATCGTCGGGCGCAAACGTGTTTGTCGTTCCCAATTCGCCTTTGATCTTCCGCAGTTCTTCGGCAAACTCACGCGCCGAAGCAAAACGCCCGGCGCGGTTTTTGTCGAGAGCTTTAAGCACGCAGTTCTGCAACGACAAAGGAATTTCTTTCTTAAACTCTGCGAGTTTGCGTTCGAGAATGTGGACGATTGTATCGGCGGTCGTTGCGCCGACGAATGGCGCGCGACCCTCAAGCATCTCGTAAAGCACAACGCCCAGACTCCAGATGTCAGTGCGTTCATCAACCGGCAGCCCACGCACCTGTTCCGGCGACATGTATCTAACGGTGCCGAGCAACACGCCTGCCGCTGTCTCTACATTTGCGTTCGCGTTGCCGTCCGTTTCCGCATTGTCATGGAGCACGTTCGTGGCGGCGAGTTTGGCTAAACCGAAATCCAACACTTTCGCGTAACCGTCCGGGCGAATCATGATGTTCTCCGGTTTGATGTCGCGGTGAACTATCCCTGCGTCATGCGCGGCAGCAAGTGCGTCGCAGACTTGGGCAGCAACGTCCAACTTCTCGGCGAGCGTCAACGCCCCGGTCGCTAACATTTCACGCAGCGTTAAGCCGGTGACAAACTCCATCACGATGTAATGACGATTGGCGTGTTCGCCCGTTTCGTGAATCGTCAAAATGTTCGGGTGATTTAAAGATGACGCGGCGCGGGCTTCGAGTTGAAAGCGTCGGACTTGCTCCGTGTCGGCGGCGAAGTGTAAAGGCAGTAATTTGACAGCGACTTGGCGGTTTAGCCGCGCATCATCCGCGAGATAAACTTCGCCCATGCCGCCTGCGCCCAATAATCGCCTGATGCGATACTGTCCGATTGTTTGGTCAATTAACGAATCGGTTTCGTCACGCGCAAACTCGCACGCGGCGCGCTCAAGCGCGGGTTGGTCGAAACAGCTTCCCGCTTCTTCGTAAGAGCCGAGCAGCGATTCAACTTGACGGCGCAACGATTCGTCTGCGCCGCACGCGCTTTGCAGAAACTCTGCACGCCCGCCCGCTTCACGTTGCAGCGCATCGTGAAAAATCAAACTCACTTTTTGCCAGTGTTCGCCGTTCATCCGTTGCGTGCTAAATTCGTTGCTCGATTGTTGCAATCGTCGTTCGCGTCATCGTTCGTCTTTCATGTAACGATACAGCCAAGCCTTCGCCATGTTCCAATCGCGCAACACGGTCGCTGGCGAAACCTTTAACGCCTCGGCCGTCTCTTTAATATCCAAGCCGCCGAAAAAGCGCAACTCAACGACGCGACTCCGGCGCGGATCAATATTCGATAACTCTTGCAAGGCTTCGTCCAGTTTGATCAAATCAAAATCTTTTTCTTCGGCGACGGCTTCCATCTCGCGTTGCGAAAGCTGTATTGTCAGCGCTCCGCCGCGCTTCGCGTATTTACGACGGCGCGCGTGATCAACAAGTATGCGCCGCATCACGCGCGCGGCGATGGCGAAAAAATGCGCGCGGTTTTGCCAGCGCGTCCCCTTTTGATCGACGAGGCGCAGGTAAGCTTCGTTGACGAGCGCCGTGGTTTGCAATGTGTGATTAGGGTTTTCACCCGCCATATAACGACGCGCCGCGCGCCGCAATTCGTCATAGACGAGCGGCACGAGCCTATCGAGCGCGTCTTTGTCGCCGTCGCCCCACGCTTGCAAAAGCTGCGTCACCTCATTCTCCACGCAAGGTTTACCTTTCGAGAATTTTTGACAATCGAGATTATTCGCGCGCCGGATGACGATTTCGCGCGGCGCTTCTCGCGTTATTAAGTGAGGGCGACTTTGACGAGCCGGAGAGTTTTGGCGAACCGTAACGGCTGCGCCGGTCGCTTAGGGGAAGTTGACGCGGCGAGCAGATTGTAAAACTCATCTGCTGGTTGTGGCAACCGTTAAAACTCGCGGCGGCAATGCGTCGGCAGCGTATCGTTCGACGAAACTCGACGTTAAAGGCGTTGCTTTGCAGTTCGCCGCCGCGAGTGGAATTCTATTTTTAATGGAGAAACAACATGAGAAAAATTAACTGTACGGCTTTGTGCTTTTTGCTGCTCGCGGTCTTTAGCGTCGCACTACAGGCGCAAGCGCAAGAGAAGAAATATGGAGACATGACGGACGCCGAGCGGCTCACGTTTATCCAGCAGCAAGGCGCGCGCCTTTCGCGCGAGATGACGAACGGCAATCAACCGCTTGTGTTCGGCGCGGACGCCGCCCGCAGCGTCAAGCCGTTTATCGAAGCGTATGCGGCGCGCGCGGGAGTGCAGACGCGGCGTGAAGAATTAGGCGCAGTCTTAAATCGCGCCAGAACTCACGCGCCTGTCATCAGCGCCACTTACCGTGAACAAAATCTTTCACCGCTTCTCGGTCTCTACACGGCTTTCATCGAAAGCGAATATCAAGATTGCCCGACGAGTCCTTACGGCGCGAAGGGCGTTTTTCAAATCATACCGAAGACAATGCAAAGGTATGGCGGCGACCCGGCGCAACTGTGCGACTTAAAAGCCTCTGCCGAGGTGGCCGCGCGCTATCACACGAAACTCCTGCGCGATTTCGGCGCAAACGGCGTGGGATTGTCGCTCGCCGTCTTGAGCTACAATCAAGGCGAAGGAAAAGTTAAAGGTGAAGTTTCGCCCAGACTTAATGCGGGCAGAGAAGAAGGAGATTTTTGGTCTTTGATGTCGAACCCGCGCGCGGCGAAACTGTCAGACAGTTTGGTGCAGGAAGGCAGCAAATATGTTCTAATGTTTTACGCCGCCGCCATCGTTGGCGAGAATCCGCAAGCGTTCTCGCTCGCAGGCGATCCGCTTTCAGCGTCGGGCGCGAATTGAAACGAACAAACAAGTAGCACAATCAAGCGGTGAGAAGACGGAGATGTATTCTCTGCCTTCTCACCTTTCTTTAGTTTTGCTGACCATGCGACGATTGCTTTTAACCCGTTCATGTATGGGCGTAGAGCTTCGGGATAGTAGTTGGGTCGCTAACTGAGTAGCAAAGAAATAAACTATAGGAAATCATATACTCAACTTACCTGTCCGTCTTTAGGTAAAAACGTGCACCGGGATCGCGGTCTAATCCCGGCGTTCTTCTATCCTCAAGTATGTCTTTCTCTTTGAGACTGACCAGCAACCTTTTGGCAGAATGCCATGTGCGTGCGGTCAAGCGTTGTACTTGACTCACACTGATATTTCCATATTCAACTACAAAGTTTATAACGCGCCTTTCATCTTGACTAAGCGTTTTGAATATCGTTTCACCAATAACGGCACTCGCGTCTTTATCTATCCAAACCTTTCGGTGCTTTATATTAGACCTCTTGCAAAAGTGATTAGCCAAGGCTGAGTTCAAAGTTGTGCAGCCCGGCAATCAAGT
>JACDAW010000179.1 GCA_013695245.1 Pyrinomonadaceae bacterium
AACTCCACAAAAATATTACGCAAGCCGCGAACTGCACAGCGCTCCGCTTCGTGATGCGACGCATGATGAGAAGCGCCAAGCCGCCGATAAAGCTGATATGCAAACCGCTAATGACGAGCACATGAAAAGTGCCGCCTTCGCGGAAGCGTTCGGCAACCGGGCGCGATAGGTAATAACGATTTCCGAGAAGCGCCGCCTTCAACACACCCGAAGTGTCAGCACTAAAAAGTTTTTCGATCCGCGCAAGCAACTCCGCGCGCCAACCGTAAAGCCATCGCAACGGTAGAAAAGTTGCTTCGTCCTCTCCGCGCTCTACGAGCAACGGGCTTTTGATCGTGCCCGCCGCGTCAAAGCCGCGTTCGTCCAAGTAATCAATGAAAGACGCGACGCCCGGATTGCGAAAGTTGTCTTCACGCTCTATCGCAACCAAAACTCGCGCCCGCGCTCCATGATGCAATTGGAGAGCTTCATACTCAAGCGACGCTTCGTGGTCGCGCACCGGAGCAAACAGCCAGACGTTGCCCTTCACTCGATGTTCGCCTCCGCGCATCCTCAAACTTTCCGTTTGCAGCGTAAAGTAAAAACCGTCCGGCGCAGTTTCCGGCCAACCTTTGATAACGCCGGTAACTTCAATCGGATCGCCCGACGCGATGCGTCCGTCCGCGAGAAAACTTCGCACGCGATCTTTCGTCACGCTCTCTCGTTCCGCAACGCCAAGCATTGCTCCTGCGCATAGAAAAGCGACAAGCACGAAGACGGATGCGCGACCGACTTCTTTACGCGTCAAACAGATTGCGCACAAGATCATCGTCGCCGCGCCGCAAGTGAGCACAACGCTAAGCGGCAAAGCTAAGAAATGCGTGAGGGCAACGCCAAGCGAGAGGCACGCCGCGCACGCAGCAAGCGGGTGAGGATTAAAAACCATTTGCCGAAGCCGTTATTGTAAATCTTCGGTTTTGTAAATCTGATGCTTTGGATTGCGTGAGAACTTCGAGCATCAGGAAATGAAAATTGCTATTGTTAGACTCCGAGCTAGCTTCTCGAACGCATCAGATGAGCCACAGTTTCAACGTGGTGAGTTTGTGGAAACATATCGAACGCTGCAATTGCCTCTAATTCGTATCCGCCTTCGATGAAACTTCGCAAATCGCGCGCGAGCGTCGCCGGATCGCACGAAACGTAAGAGATGTGCGCAGGACTCAATCTTAAAATGCCTTTCACGGCTTCCGCTTCGGCTCCAGCACGCGGCGGATCGAGAAGCGCGAAATCAATTTGCTTGAGTGAGTTTGCATGATGCTTAAGCCAGTCGCCGACGCCCGCAGTTTCTATCGTTGCATTCATCAGGTTAGCTTCCTTCAAGTTGCGGACAGCGTAGCGGGTAGCAGTTCTGTTCGCTTCAATGCCGATCACATCTTTGAAACGACGCGCAAGCGGAAGCGTAAATAGCCCGACGCCGCAGTAAAGATCAAGCGCCGTATCACCTGAAGCAAAGCGCATGGCTTCGGCAACGAGCGGTTCGAGCAGGTCGTGATTAATCTGAAAAAAACAGTCGGCGCTGAAATAATAACGATCATCGCCGACGACGCGCATCGCCTCCGTCGAGTTTGCATTTGTTAGCGGAGGCGTGAGCGCGACCGCACAGCCATCGCCCGCCACTGCTTCAAATTCAAGCAGATTATCCGGCAGCGAACCCGCGCGGAGTTTACCGCGCAAGGTGGTTAATGTTTCTTGCAGCTCAGGCACGATCACGGGACACTCGCTTACATCACAAACCTCGTGCGAGCCGCGCGCGTAATAGCCGAACCGCGCGCTTTCCGCGTGATGCTGCCAACGCGCGCGCGAGCGATAATGCCAAGCATTAGGCGCAGGGGCAACACATAAATCGGGCGGCGGCTCAAGGCGTGCGATGCGGCGTAGGCAATCGCGGATGATCTCGGCTTTCGCTGCGAGTTGCGCTTCGTAGGTTAATTGCTGAAAATCGCAGCCGCCGCAGCGCCCGAAGTAAGGACACAATGGTTCAACGCGATGCGGCGAAGCTTCGAGAATCTCTACGATTGACGCGAAGAGCGTGCGACCTCTTTTGCTTTCGGCGCGGGCGCGAATGTGATCGCCGGGCGCAGCGAGCGCAACAAGTATTGTTTGTCCCGCCGCGTGTGCCAACCCCATCCCGCCCGGTAGCACGCGCTCGACGACGACATCAACTTCCGCGCCGATTTTCAAATCGTTTTCAATTGCGCGCACTCGCCCGCCGTTCTTATTTTTCGACATCGCAGGCAGATTCATTAAGCGAAACTTATGGCAGCTCGCGCTCCGTCTCAAACTCGATGGCGGCGACGGACGTGCCCGCGAATTTGTTGTAGAGAACCGCGCAGAGCGCGCCGCCCAAGAATCCGACGATGCCATTGGCAACCATAAATATGATCAGAAACGGCATGAAATTATTGACGCCTGCGCCGCCCGAAACGAGTCTCGCGCCGCCTCCGGTCGCCGCCGAACCGAGAAAGATCACGGTATAGACCACGCTCGTCACAAGGGCGAAAGCAGCCGAAAAGATCGCTTGCCACGCGGCGACGGTCGAGACGCGCACGCTTTTAATCGTCATCTTCATTACCCTTTTACTCCTTAACAACCACCGCACATGCTGCGCGTCCTACAAATAGAACAAACTCAAACGCGGCATCCGGTGAATTTCCCTCAGACGTTTCAGCACCAAATTATTCAACGTCGCTTCATAAGTTGCAACTTCCATGCGATTGCGGTACGGGCGCAGTTGCTCTTCCGAGTTTGCTTGCAGGCTGGCGAGTTCCTGCGACGAAACGCGACGGCGCATCGCGTGGTCAAGCAGCGATTCGAGATCGGTGAGCGCAGCTTCGAGCGTCTGCGTGTTTGGTTGCGCGCTGCCCGCGAAATCCGCTTCGAGTTTCTCTAGGCGCGAGACGACGCGCTCTAATGTTTCGCAAAGCTCGTCGCGCGAAATCTTTGTTCGCTCACCGCACACAAGATTAAGCTCGCGGCGACAGCTTGCCAAATGTTCGAGAACGGTTTGACGGTCGAAGAAATTATTCTTATGTCCGTTCGCCTTTTCCTTTCCGCCCTTCTCGCTCGCCGCTTGCCCGACGCGCGCGCCGCGCTGCGATTCAAGCCACTCGCT
>JACDAW010000204.1 GCA_013695245.1 Pyrinomonadaceae bacterium
CAATGGACTTATGGCTTACCTGCTCGATATGGGCAATGCTCCGTTCCTCTTAACCAAGCTGTTTATCGGCGCAACAGTCGCCTACATACTTTATCGCTGGTCGCATCTGGCGGCGGCGCGGCGCGGGATGAAGCTCGTGCTCGGCGTTTATCTCGCGTTGATGTTTGTTCACGCGGCAACGGGGCTTTCCGCGCTTGGCGTGGCTGCGCCCGAACAACTCCTCGCCCTGCTCGGTCGCGTTCCCGATTCGCTCTTCGCGCTTTTCTTTTAACCGAACTTTACAAACTTTCGGCAAACCTCTATAAAAAGTCGGGAGCGCGGATGAACGGGAAGCTGTTTCCTCGTCTTCACTTTTGCCTCTTCCTATATCTAACAGGAACGCAACCGCGCCCCGCACCTCTCGCATCAAAGACTTTACGCCTCGAACAAAAATCTTTATGACACCAAACCTACAGAGAAGAAAGCCATGTATAAGCTTAGCGCACGACAAATTTTAGGTATCGCCCTTCTTTCCTCCGTGCTGTCCGCCGGGACAGTTGCATGTCTCGACCGCTTCGGCAGTCGCCTCCAACCGAGCGGCGCAGCTTCCCCCGAAGCCACTGCCGAAGGCGTCACCGACCCTTCGCAGGCGACGGACGAACGCAACAACATCGAAGTTTATCGCTCGATTTCGCCCGGCGTCGTTTTAATCACATCAACCGTCACCAGCAACAGCTTCTTCGACACCGGCGAAGAACGCAAAGGCTCCGGCTCAGGCGCGGTGATCGACGATCAAGGCAACATTTTGACGAATTACCACGTGATCGCTGACGCGCAAAAGCTGACGGTCAACTTCGGCGGCGACCGTACATTTCCGGCGCGTTTCGTCGGCGGCGACCCAGACACGGATTTGGCGGTGATCAAAGTTGACGCCCCGCGCGAACTTCTTAAGCCTGTGCCGCTTGGCGATTCCGACCGCCTCGCCGTCGGGCAAAAAGTTTTAGCCATCGGCAACCCATTCGGTTTCGACCGCACTTTGACGACCGGCGTCATTAGCGGTCTTCAGCGTCCGATTCCTTCGCAACGTTTAGGTCGCACGATTGAAGGCGCGATCCAAACTGACGCTTCGATCAATCCCGGCAACTCCGGCGGCCCGCTCCTCGATTCATCGGGTCGTATGATCGGCATCAACTCGCAGATTCTATCTCCTTCGGGCGCATCGGCTGGCGTCGGCTTCGCCGTTCCCGTCAACATCGCCAAGCGCGTCGTGCCGCAACTCCTCCGTAACGGATTTGTTGATCGCCCGAAACTCGGCATTGACGCCCGCGCCGTGAAGCAGTTGAGGGATCAGGTGCGCCTGCCGGTCGCGGACGGACTCGTTATCCTACGTCTTGATCCGAACGGTGCGGCGGCGGCAGCAGGACTTCGTGGGCTGCAACAAACGAGCGACGGCGACATCGTGCTCGGCGACATCGTGACGGGCGCGGACGGCGAAAAGGTAACAGACATTGACGACCTCGCGCGGATACTCGACAAACACAAAGCCGGAGACACAATTCAAGTTGAGGTTTTCCGCAACAACGGCCGCGTAAACGTTCCCGTGCGATTGCTTCCGGCGCGCAATCCTTTCCGCCGCGAGTAAAGCGGAACCGGGAAACATAGAACGAAGGCGCGCAGTGAGAAGATCAAATTTCTCGCTGCGCGTTTCTCTTTTGCAATCGTGTTAAGATTTTTGTTTTAAACGTAATCGAATGAAAGAAACCGAACGTTTCATTAACACGGGTTATGGCTGGACGTGTAAGCGTTGCGCAGCGCAAGAGGCAAGACGGCCGACGGAAACTCAGAGCACGCTTCCACGCTTCTTCCGCGAAGGTGAAGCCGAAGATCGCAGCGAGTTTCATTTAACTTCACCGCCCCTTGCACGCTGGCAAGACGATTCACGACAGAAACTTTACTGTCCGCGTTGCGGCGTCGAAGAAGCGTTGCCGCAAGCTTAAAGGTAATCGCGCTTCGGCGCACCTAAACGTTAAAATCTGCTTTATCTTTTCCGCTCCATATCGCGCATCAACAAATCCGCCGCCATCTTTCCCGAAAGCAACACAAGCGGAATGCCGCCGCCGGGATGCGTCGCGCCTCCGGCGAAATATAATCCTTCGATGTCCCGTGCGGCGTTAGGCGGACGAAGAAACGCGCTCAACAAACTGTTTGACGAAACACCGTAGATCGATCCTTGATTCGCATTATACTTGCGGCGGAAATCCTCCGGCGTAATGCGACTTTCATAATCAATCGAATCGCTTAACAACTCTAGCCCGTTTTCTTCTAATTTTCTCACGATCAAGCCGCGATATTTTTCCGCTTCCCTTTCCCAACACGTTCGTTCGCTCGTCGCCGGAGCGTTAACGAGCACGAAGAGGTTTTCGCATCCGTCGGGTGCTTGCGAGTCGTCCGTGCGCGATGTGTCGCAAACGTAGATGGTCGGGTCATCTGCCGGTCGCCGTTCATCAAAGATCGCGCGAAACTCCGCTCGATAATCATTTGAAAAGAATATGTTGTGATGCGAGAGTTGCGGAAAACGCGCTCGTGCGCCGATGAGCAGCACGAAGCCGCTACATGAAGGCTCAATGCGCGCAAGCTTTTTGTCCGTGTAGATGCGCCGCGCGCGTGAATCAATAAGATCGCGGTACGTCGTCACCGCGTCGGCGTTAGCGATAACGGCGTCGCATCGCTTTTCTTGGCCGTTCATCAAACGCACACCGCACGCGCGCCCGTTTGCGACGAGTATCTTTTCAACTTCTACTCCAGTGTTAATCTCAACACCAAGTTCGCCGCACAAACGCGCGAGTTGACGCGGCAACTCGTACATGCCGCCGCGCACGCACCACGCGCCGAGACCGAATTCAACGTAAGGGATGAGCGCGAAGGTGGCGGGCGTGCGGTAAGGCGACGAGCCGTTATAAGTCGCAAAGCGATTGAACAATTGCCGCAAGTAAGTTGAACGAAAATAAGAATTGTTGTGCGCAGAGAGCGTGCGCCAAGAGGAGAGAACGGCCAAGTCGCGCGCGTAGCGCGGGCGTAGCAGTTTCGGCAGATCGTTTAAGCTGTGCGATAGAAAGGTGCGCTCCGCGACCTCATACTTGCGCCGCGCATCTGCGATGAAG
>JACDAW010000214.1 GCA_013695245.1 Pyrinomonadaceae bacterium
GCCGTGCCGTTGGTGCTCGACGAAATCTTGCGAGTCATCGAATTAGACGATAGCAAGATCGAGCACGAGAAGACTTGCACCACAGCACTTCATGGACGCGAGCGTGCGCGCGAGCACTTCGATGTTAAGGAACTTGTGCGCGAATACCAACTCCTGCGTCAGCATATCTTTCTCTATCTGGATGAGCATGTTGAAAAATTCGCGGCAGGCGATATTGGTGACATAGCAACCATCTACTACCGCGTCGGTCTGGCCGTTGACAAAGCGACCAGCGAAACGATTGACGCTTTCGTCGAAGAGAGCACCGAACACTTGCGCCACATTTCGCATACCGACAGTCTGACGGGTCTTTATAATCACCGCACCTTTTACGAGCGTCTCGACGAAGAACTCAAGCGCGCACGGCGCTACGAAAGCCCGCTCTCGATTGTGTTTATCGATCTCGACAACTTCAAAGCGGTCAACGACACGAACGGGCATCAGTTCGGCGATCATCTGCTGGTGAAGTGTGCCGAATGGTTGCGTCACGAATTGCGTGAGACGGATGTTATTTGCCGCTACGGAGGCGACGAGTTCGGCGTTATCCTGCCTGAAACAACCCGCGAAGACGCACACGCGATGATGTGTCGTGTGACAGATAGATTTAAGAAACTTGGCGCGCAAGAAGGCGCGCCCGCCTCGTTCGGGATGAGTTTCGGACTGTCGGCACATCCGGAAGATGACGGCACGGTGATGCATCTCGTGCAGGCAGCAGACGAGCGATTGCTGCTGAATAAGCACCGGAGTAGCGCAGCGGTAACATTTGGCGGCAAGGAGGCTGCGTGAATGGTGAGCACGCCGCCCGTGCATCACCTGAATCAGGTAACACCAGCGCGTGAACCGAGAAGCGAATTGACCTTCACAGCAGACGAGATGGAATTACAGGGAATCATGCGACATACGTTGAAAAGTATTTTGGTAAGCGACCAAGAGGAACACACAGCCCTCATAAGCGCGACATTTATCAAGCGCGTTGCTGGCGGAGACGAGTCCGCTTTCGTCACGCTCTACGATACGACGTGTGGATTGATCTACGGATTGTTGTTGCGGATTCTCGGCAACTCTGAGACGGCTGAACAAGTTTTGGAGGCTGTCTATAAGGAAGCGTGGGAGCAAGCCGCCACCTATGACGACGAGCACGAGAAGCCGATGACATGGTTAGTCACGATGGCACGCGGCAACGCTTTCGCTCGGCTCAGAGCGGACAACCAAGAGCAGGAGTGTCAAACGTGTCGCTTGATGGTAGCCGAACGCGCCGTGACGATTAATCCCAAAACAGACGAGATGATTTCAGATGAGCAGAGAATTGTTCGCTCGGCATTTGCTGCGCTTCCGCCTGTTCAGCAGCAAACGCTCGAACTGGCGTACTTCTCCGGTCTGAGTCAGAACGAGATCGCCGCGCACCTTGGTGTATCGCTACAGTCGGTGCAGACAAGAATTCAGGACGGAGTGATGGGTCTGCGCGACGCGTTAACTTACAATCGAAGCGTAGCCGGTAGATAGCAGAAGGGTATTTATGCCAAAAATCAAACTGCGCGAGTGTGGCATCTATGCGTTGCCGGACAGAAGGGAATTCATCGTCCGCCGGAGCGGAAGAGATATGTATAGTCTCTATCCTCCACAAACTTGGATGGGATCGGAGTTTGCCGAGTATCGCTTAAACGCCGAAGGGCGCATCCTCAGCAAAGGTCTGCCCACACGCTGGCGCTTCACAGACCTCACCGATACAGGGCGCACCACTGAAAGTTTACAGCCCGCCGGTAGCAACTGAAGCCCCTAAGCACATTGTCACATCTCAGTAAAGATGATAGGCTTTCGCCTACATTTTCAGTACCGACTGCATAGACTCTAATAGAGTAAAAGAAAACATGAGAATCCTACTTTATAACCCTGACAATGGTGTGACGCGCAACTTCATGCCGCACCTCTGGATGTTTCTGCTTCAATCGCTCACGCCGCCAGGACATGAAGTGCTCTTGATTGACGGCAACGCGCACGCGATGAACGAAGAAGAACTCGTCTCGTTTGTGCGTGAAGAGAAAATCGGTTTGGTCGGCATCGGCGCGATGACGCGGATGGTCGCAAAGGCTTATCGCATGGCGGACGCTGTGCGCGCCGCCGGAGTGCCGGTCGTGATGGGCGGGCCGCATGTAACTGAATGCCCGGACGAAGCGCTCGGTCGAGACGGCGGCGCGCGCCACGCCGACGCTATTGCGCTCGGTGAAGCCGACGAGACGTGGCCGCAGATCGTTGCGGACGCGGCACAGGGCGAACTCAAAGAAGTTTACAAGCCGGTTGACGAGAAGAATGTTGAACGTAAGCCGAGTTTGCAAGATTACCCCGTCATTCCTTGGGAGACGCTCGATCTCGATCAATTCAATCTCGTTCCTAAAATCGCCCGCCCGCTTCTCGAACGCATGGGAAGCGGTTGGGGAACCTTTCGCGTGATCCCGATTGAGTCGGGGCGCGGCTGTCCCTACGGCTGCGAGTTTTGCACCGTGACGGGATTCTTCGGCGATTCGATTCGCTTTCGCACGAATGAATCGGTCGTTGATGAACTGCTACGGCTGAAGAAACGCGCGCGCAAGGACGGCGGGCAAGTGGCTGTCTTCTTTATTGATGATAACTTTGCGATTAACAAAAAGCGCACAAAGTCTCTCCTACGCGACATCATCGCGGCGGACGCGAAAGTGCCGTGGGTTGCGCAGATCAGCGCCAACTTGCTCAAAGATGAAGAGCTGGTTGACTTGATCGCCGAATCCGGCGGCAAGTGGGTCTTCATCGGCATGGAATCAATTGATCCGGCGAACCTCGCAGACGTTAATAAGAACTTCAATAAGCCTGCTGATTACGCCGAAGTGCTTAACCGCCTCGCCGCGCGCAACGTTTATGCGATCACTTCCTTTATCTTCGGGATGGACAACGATACGCCGGGCGTGGCAGAGCGCACGTTGGAGCAGGTTGAATCTTGGGCGCCGGGATTGCCCGTCTTTGGTCAACTCACGCCGTTTCCCGCGACGCCACTTTATGATCGTTTAGAAAAGGCCGGACGACTCGCGCGACCGAAACACTGGATGGATTTTGCGCCGTTTGAGATGGCGCATGCGCCCTTGAAGATGACGATTCGTGAAGCGCGTGTGGAGGTTGATAAAGCGTGGTCGGCTTCCTATAGCCCGGAGCGAAATAGGGAGGCGATTGATTCAATAAGCGATCAGCCTGTTCAATATCGCATCGGACACTTGATCGCGCGCCTCTTCTTTCGCGGCATTTACTTTCCGCAGATGAACAAACGCGCGTGGCTGAAACTCATCGCGCAGAATCGCGGCACGATCTTTGAGCTGACGAAAGAAGCGACGAGCACCTACCGCGCGGCGCGCAAGAGAAGGCTCGAAAGTCGGAAGAGTAGCGCGCCCGCGCGAGTCGTTGATTAAAGAAACTATGACACTCTGATGCGCGGGTCGAGCCAGCGATAGACAAGGTCGGTCATCGTATTTGCAAAAATGTAGGTCACGCTGATGACGAGCACGCAGCCTTGCACGAGTCGGTAGTCGCGCTTGCCGATGCCGTCATCAATGAGAAGAAGTCCCAGTCCGGGCCAGTTGAAAATTTTCTCTGTGATGATCGCGCCTGCTAAAAGCACGCCAAGTTGCAAACCGAGGATCGTCACTACGGGGATCAATCCGTTTTTGAGCACGTGTTTGTAAACGACCTTGCTTTCACTCAAACCCTTCGCGCGCGCTGTGCGCACGTAATCCTCGCCTAACTCTTCGATCACAGACGAACGCACCATGCGCGTCAGCAGCGCCGAGAGCGCCGCGCCGAGCGTGATGGCCGGAAGTATGATGTCTTCAGGGTAGAAGCGCCCGGAAACATTAAGCCAGCCGAGTTTCACCGCGAAGAGGTAGATGAGCGCCGGGCCGACGACGAAACTCGGCAGACTGATGCCGAGCAAGGCGACGACCGAAAGCACGTTGTCGAGCCACGTGCCACGATTTTTCCCCGCGATAACTCCCAACGGAATCGCCAGCGCGACGGCGACTAAGAGCGCGGCGATGGCTAATTGGATCGTTGCCGGGTAGCGGCTGAGGACGAGATCACGGACGGGGCGGTCAGTGCGAAACGACGTTCCCATGTCGCCGTGCAGAATCCCGCGCCAGTAATCAATGTAGCGATTATCTGAGCCGTGCCATTTGAAATGGCGAACGCCTGTTTCATCAGGAGCGTAGGAGAAGAAGAAGGGAGGACGATTGAGTCCGTGCTTTTCGCGGAACTGTTCGATCTGTTCAACCGTCGCCTGCTCGCCCAAGATCGCCGTCGCCGGATCGCCGGGCACGAGTTCGATTAAAAGCGTGACGAGCGAAACGACTGTCCAGACGACGAGCAGAAGAAGGAGAAAGCGGCGCGCGAGGTCGAGTAGTTTGTGCTTCATCAGAGGGTGAGGCGTCTGAAATTTCCGTCGCGCTCGCAGCAAGATTAAACTTCCGTCGCTAATGATAGCATTGAACGCGGGCGTTAATCAGCTTTCAGAAAGATAATTGGCGCGACGTGAGGAAAAGCTTTACCGCGTTTGAGTGAAAAGAAGAGGTAATTACATAAAAACGTAGTCCGAAGGAATCGCAACTCTTTTGCAGAAGCGCAACAGCCCCGACTGCCGTCGCGCGACCGAACATGAAAAGCGATCCTTCGGACTACGTTTTTTGATTAGAGGCAAGGTGTGGACTTTGCCCGCCAATCAAATTCTTCGGAACTTCGTTTGCGCGCACGCCTGTGTGCAGCGCGGCGATACCTCCGGTTAAATTTTTGTATTCAACTTCCGCGAAACCTGCCTCACGCATCAACCCGACGAGTCCCTTTTGGTCGGGAAAACGTTGCACGGAATCCGACAGATAAACGTAAGCTCCTTGCCTGCCGTTGACTGCATCGCCGATGGGCGGCAACACGCGCTTGAAATAAAACTCAAACAGTTTGCTGAAGCCCGGTATCACCGGCTTTGAGAACTCAAGCACATAGAGCGTTCCCCCCGGTTTTAGCACGCGCCGAAGTTCGCTTAATCCCGCCCCCACGTTCGCCAGATTCCGCAATCCGAAACCAATCGTGAGCAGATCAAATGATGCGTCGGCAAAGGGCAACAGAAGCGCGTCGCCTTCGAGCAAGGCAAGTTTTCTTTCTGACTTACGCGCTGCAAGCTCAAGCATCGGGCGGCAGAAATCTATTCCGACAACGCGCTGGAAACCCGTGCGTTTCAGTTCAAGCGAAAGGTCGCCTGTGCCACACGCCACGTCAAGAACGAAAGGTTCGCGCGCTGGCGGATGTCGTTGCGCTGCCTTTTTCGCAACAAAACGTCGCCAACGTTTATCCGTATTCCCCGAAAACAGGTGATTTAAAAGATCATAACGCCCGGCGATTGTGGCAAACATTTCGCGGATGCGTCTGGCGTGAGCCTCGTTTGCTGCTACCGTTTCCGGTCGCCTGCGTGTGTCGAACACATTAGTTTGTTTGTCGGTCTTCAATGGTTGCGATGAGCTTGTGATTAGATTGTGAATTGCTTACGGGCGACGTGGTGGTGGTGGCGGCGACGAACTCGGTGAAGCGTGGTTTGATTCCAGATAAGCTTCAAAAGGCATTAAAGTGCGTAACTGTTTAATGTCACCAGCAGCGACGACAGCGAACTCTCCGTTAAGAAACAGTTTGCTCGCAACGCGCTGCACATCGGAAATGGATAAGTTGTTAATCAAACGCGATTCATCAACGGAAGTTATTTTATACATTTCACGGTCGAGCCAGAAAAGCGCGAGCGCATCGGCGGTGTTCGGGTCGCTTGCGAGTCCGGCCGTCGCTGACGCTTTCGCTTGCGCAAGTTCGGTGGCGGAGACGGGCGCGGTAGCCAACGTTCTGAGAATCTCGCGCGCGGTTTGAAGCGCACGCGCCGCCGTCGCCGCTTCATTAACGGTCGCGCTCATCATAAAAACGCCGCCGAGCGCAAATCCGTCGTGATGCACGTTGATCGAATCTTCGTTTGTCGCGCCGGAAGCTTTAAGCCAGCGTGCGCGGGCGATGAAGGCGAGCAAGCGCGCAGCAGTGCGATCAGCTTCGGTGCGGGCGACGCCGCGCGCCGCAAGCCTTACTTCATATGCGGATGAACCGGAAGCGGTGAGATCAATGAAGAGCGTGCGCTTATCAACTTTTTCGGGCTGGCGGAAGGTCGGCGGAAACGTGCGGTCGCCTTTGCGCCACGCGCCGAGCAGTTGACGCAAAACGCGCATCGCACGGTTGTATTCAACATTGCCGGAGACGACGAGCGTCGCGTTATCGGAGTTGAGAAATCTCTCTCGCGCAAGCATCAGGTCGGCGCGTTCGATGCGCGCGAGTGATTCGGCAGTTCCTGTCACGCTACGCCCGTAGGGGTAAGCGCCGAAGAGCCTGTGCAGCGCGGCGCGGTCGGCCGCGCCCGAAAAGGTCGCGTCTCTCTCTTGCGCGGCTTTGGCGCGACGCTCACGCAGACGGGCGACCACTTCCGCCGAGAGCGGCGTGTTGAGAAGCGCGTTTCGCAATGATTCAACGATGCGTTCGTATTCGCTCGCTTTACCTTCGAGCGTGACGGTAAGCGAATCGTAAGTGGTTTCAACTTCGAGACGCCCGCCGAGTTCGTCAGTGAAGTATTCGCGCGTTGTCTCATCGGGAAACAGCGCATCGCCGAGCAAGGCAATCGTGCCTTCCTTGCCCGCGAGGTCAAAACTTGCGCCGCTTTGAATGCGCAGTTTTAATAACACATTAGGACTCGAAGGCTGCTGGTAATAGAGCACGTTCAATCCGTTGAGAAGCGGCGTGCGGCGGGGTTCGGGCGAAATGCTCTGCCCGCGCAGAGGAGTTGCGAAAGCGAGAAGGCACAGGGAGAGAAGCAGCGCGAGACTCAAATCAAACGTTTGCGTCCGTTTGTTAACTTCGATAGAAATACAGTTTTTCATAAAGCAAGTTGAAGCGTGATTGTTACTTGAATGCTTAAGATTAAAATAAGATGGCAACTTTATGAATTTTAAGCTTTAAAAAATTAAAAGTAGTTTAAAGACGTGCGGCGAGCGCGTCAACCGAACGGACGTGCGGCGCATCAAAGTTCGGACGAACGAATTGCCGCTTAAGTCTTTCATGCGCCGCTACGTTCGGCACAACCCTCGTGTGAACCCTATTATTGTATAATACGCCTTAGCCGCGCTTCCGTCCTTTGGAAAGCTCAGCGGTTAGAAGTCGGGCGAACGAAAAAAGTTGGGCGTAATCTTTTATCGGGCGTATCTTCCGGCGAGTTTTTGGTAATAACATAAAGAAAGCAAGTTCTCCCCTGTCCGGGAGAGCTTTCGGGCAAACGAGCTTGTCGCACCAAGACCGAGCAACAGACGAAGATTTACTTCAGAGGGCGCGTAAAGGCGACGAAGCGGCTTTCCTGCGATTGTATGCACAGCATCGCGCCGCGCTGTTTCGCTTCGCTTATCGAATGCTCGGCTCGACTGAAGCGGCGGAAGACGCGGTGCAAGATTGCTTTCTCAGTTTGATAAAGAACGCGGAACGCTTCGATTCATCACGCGCCAGTCTTCGCACTTATCTCTACGCGGCGGTGCGAAACCTGAGCCTGAAGCGCATCCGGCAGACGAGCGGAGAAACGTCGCTTGATGATCTGACAGAAGAACTGCAAGGCACAGAAGAGCCGCTTCGTAAATTGCTTGACGCGGAGTTGTCAGACGTTGTGCGCCGTGCAATTGAGAGTTTGCCGCAGTTGCAGCGCGAGAGTTTGATTCTGTTTGAGTATGAGGGATTGAGTCTGGCTGAGATCGCGCTCGTCGTCGAAGCGGACACGGGAACGGTGAAATCAAGACTTCATCGGGCGCGCGTGCAACTGAGAAAACTTTTGGGCGCATACCTTGAAAGCAGCAGTCTTGTCGTGGAGAAATAGATTATGAGCGATGAGAAGAGAGACGCGACGCCTCCGGGCTGGGACGCGAACAGCGAAAACACATTTCACGCAGCGAACGACGGAAGCGACTCGCTTCACGACCCGGAGCTAAAAGATTTGCTCGGACGCTGGAGCGCGCCCCCGCCGCCGCCCGCGCTTGATAACCGAATCTTAATGGCTTACCGCCAACAAATTAACGATATTATTCCATTTATGCAGCAAACGCCCGGCACGTCCAATTCATCAGATAACCGCAGCGAGGTAGATAAAATGAAGAAATGTCCAACTTGTCACGAAGAATTCGCCGATAAATTCGGCTTCTGCCCCGTTGACGGCACACCGCTCGACGGTTCAGTCGTCATCCCAGATTCCGCGAACAGCGATCCTTCGATCCATACCGTTGTTCCGCCTCTCCAACTCGGTGGAGACGTGGCGGCCGCCGCCGCCGCATCAAGCGCTTCAAACGCTTCTTCGTCCGCGCGCGGCGAATATCATCTCACGATGGTTGACGACGAAGGATTGGTAAGCCGTCTGGCGGCGAAGATGCGCGACGTGGGACGCGATTCGCAACTGACGTGGCCGGAATTTAAGCGTGACCCGGCCGGATTCGTAAAGCGCGGCGCACGCGGCTACGGCGCGGCCTCCAGAGACTTTTTCAAGCGTCCGAACGTCGCTTTCGCTACCATCGCAGGCATTCTCGCCGTGCCGCTCGCCATTCTCGGACTTTTCATTTTCGCCAGCGCCTTACAGAGTCGCACGCAACAGCTCGCCGAGAATAACGATCAACTCATCATCGAGCGCATGATTGACATTCCTGATGAAGAGAAACCGAAGCCGGAAGAACCGGACAAAGGCATTGGTCAGGGAGATAAAGGGCGCGTCGGATTTAACAAGGGCGCTGGCGAAGGCTCGAAGCCGAAGTTTGAGCGCGCGGCGGGTGGTGGCGGCGGCGGTCACAACGATCCTCTGCCTCCACAACGCGGCGGGCTTCCCGAATCGAACCCGATCCCCGCGCCGATTCCCGTGACGCGATCAACTGTTCCGCCGCTTCTTCGCGCCGGAATTGATCTCGATCCGGCTTTGCGCCCAGACGTTCCCGCGCCCGTGTTCGGCGTGCCGAACTCGACTTCAACCACGCCATCAGGCGGCCCCGGTAAAGGTGAAGGAATCGGAAACGGCACAGGCTTAGGCGTTGGTGAAGGTGAAGGACGCGGCGTCGGGCGCGGTCGCGGTGGCAACATGGGCGGCGGCGACAAAAATGAAGGCGGCGGCGGCGCTGGTGGCGGCACTGGCAATA
>JACDAW010000232.1 GCA_013695245.1 Pyrinomonadaceae bacterium
GCGGTTGCGCCGGACGCTGTTGCTGATCGGCCGGGCGATCAGGATTTGCGGGTCGCGTCGGCGAATCGGGGCGCACGGGTTGTTGCGGCGGAACTTGCGGGGCGGGCGCGCCGGGTTGACGCGCGTCACCGGAAGGCAAGTTTGAACCGGCCGGACGATTTGCGCCGCGCGCCGGAACAACGTCGAGCACCACGCGATTGTCCGTATCGAGATAGCGCGCAACGGCCGCTTTCACCCGTTCGGGCGTGACGCTCAGATAGCGATCAAGTTCCGTGTTGACGAGCGTCGGATCGCCGTAGAAAAGTGTGAATTCGGCGAGGCGATCAGCGACGGTTTGAGCCGATTGGCGCAAGCGCACCGTGCCGTTCAAGATTGTGTTGCGCGCCCGCTCCATCTCGTCGGCGGTCGGGCCTTCAGTTGCGAAACGGTGAATCTCGTCAAAGATCGTTTGTTTCACTTGTGCGGCATCTTTGCCCGGCTTTGGAAGCGCGGCGGCCACTACTGCCGAAGGGCCGCGCCGTTCGTCAATGTTACCGGAGATAACAAGCGCGGATTCATCTGTTTTAACAAGACGTTGATAAAGGCGCGAACTTTCGCCGCCAAAGAGAATGCGCGTGGCGATGGTGAGGGCGTAGAAATCCGGCGTGCGGCTCGGCGGAATCTTCCAGCCGATGCGGAAAAGCGGCGTCTGCGCAAGCGGATCAAGAATGGTGTCCGTGCGCTTGGCGACGTTCGCCGTTTCGTTGACATCAAGGGCGGGCGGAGTCGCACCGCGCGGGATCGTGCCAAAGTATTTCTCGACGAGTGAGCGCGCCCCCTTCGGATCGAAATCGCCTGCGATGGCGAGCACGGCGTTGTTCGGCGTGTAATAGGTTTTGAAAAACTGCTGCACGTCTTCGAGCGTCGCGGCATCGAGGTCTTCCATTGAGCCGATCACGGAATGGGCATTGGCGAAGTTGCCGAAGACGAGTTCGCTCAAGCGTAAATTTGAACCGACATACGGCTGATTATCAATGCGAAAGCGTTTCTCTTCCTGCACGACCTTGATCTGATTGCTTAAATTCTCCTGCGTGACTTTAAGCGAGCGCATCCGGTCGCTCTCCAGCCAGAGCGCAAGCGGCAGTTGATTGGCGGGCAGCGTCGCATAGTAGTAAGTGCGCTCGGTGTTAGTGGTCGCGTTGCTGCCGCCTCCGGCGTTAGCGACAAACTCGCCATACTTATTTTTGCCGACGTTCTCCGAGCCTTGAAACATCATGTGCTCGAAGAGATGCGCGAAGCCGGTGCGCCCCGCGCGTTCGTTGCGCGATCCAACGTCGTAGTGGAGGGCGACAGCGACGACGGGCACGGAACTGTCGCGGCTCATCACAACGCGCAAACCGTTCGGAAGCGTGAATTGTTCGATGGACAGGCGCGGTAAAATATTTGCCGAAAGAGAAGGTGAGTTAGCATTGTTGCTGCTGCTCGTCTGGCTGCGGCTCGTGCTGCTCCCTTGTGCCAACGCAGACGTGGCGATGAGCGACAGCGAAAGCGTAGCGGCGAGGACTCGGAATCTTAAGCTCATTCAAGTCTCCTCAAGAATAGATGTTTTCACTTGACGGTCGGACGCGGCAAAATATGCTTGCACATCTTCTGCCAGCGCAAAACTTGTGAAGGTGGTTGGAGTAATACGCGGGTACGCGCGAAAAGGTTGCAACGCTGTTCGATGCGCGCTCGTCTGGTTTAGGTTTGCCGGTCGCCGACCATGCCGCGCAATTCGGCGCGCAGACGCTCGATCTCGGCGAGTTTCTGTTCGACGCGCTCAAAGAGCGGAGATTGCGCAGCGATACCTTCATCAATTAAGTAAGCGGCTGCTTCGGCGCGACTGCGGAAAACGCCAGCCTGCACGAGTTGTTCGAGGCGATCTTGCGCTTCCGCCGAGACTTTAACGGCGACGACATAATCGTCCTTCGCGGACATCGCACGCTCAATCGTGCCTTTGATGTCGCGCCCGATAGCATTCAAAGATTCAGGGATGCGCGTGAGAACGGAAGATGTATGGCGGTCGCGTTCGCCGTTCGCGTTTCGCGCATCTTCCTCGGCTGGCGGCAGCAAGTGATCAGCATCGGTCGGGGGCAATGCCGGAAGGTCTTCGTCGGTGTCATACGGGCTATTCATTGTGTTTGAGTCTCCTGCGATCCGTAAGATTTATTGCTCACAAATTAGTAAGCAAGGGGTTGCGGGTTAAATCCTTATCACCGATTTGTAAAGGCGATTCTACGGATGACTTAAAAGGGGCGTCAAGGGCAAAACGGAGGGAAGCCTTTGCGCGGGCCGCCGGAAGGGGGCTTGCACAACTTCAGAGCGATTCGGATATGGCACGCGCAAACAAGAAAAGAGGTTGCTATCTCATATCGGAGTAGCAACCTCTTTAACTTCGAGGCGATTCGTGATCGCCGTCTTTACTCGAACGAGCGCGACTGCGGATTGCGACCGCGCGCCGCCGCCATCGCCAGATCGCGGGCGCGCGGAAGCACTTCGACGGCTTTCACCGTTTGCGGATCGTCAACAATGCGCACGCGATCCGCCGCCACCGAGCCGTAAGCCGCCATCACGACTTGATAGCGCAGATACCACGCGACGAAATCACGGTTGCGATCAATCTGCGCGTCCGTTACCTTGAAAGCTGGCTTAGTCGCCGCATAGCGTTTGTAAGCGGCGTAGAGTTGATCGGTGAACGGAAAATCGCTTGCCTGTAGTTGGTGATCGAATTCAATTGGGCGTTGCACTTTGTAGGCATCAAAGCCAGCGATGCGCCCGCTAACGAGTTCGCGCGTAAAGCCGACGACTGAATCCATCAAACGCTGCTGCTGTAAGTTAATCGTGCGCGGCTTCACGGTTTCGTCAGGCATGATGCCGCCGCCGCCGTAAACGACGCGCCCCGTGTCCGTGCGACTTTCCGCACCTGTCGGGCGCGCCGGAGAAGGAGTCGGTTGCGCTCGATTAGTGTTGGCAGGTGAATCTGCGCCGCGTGTGTAGTAATCGTAGAGCGAGCCGCTTGAGTAATCACGCTGGATGAGGCGACCTGATGGGGTGTAATACTTCGCCGAAGTCAAAGTTAATCCCGCGCCGTATTCAAGCGGGATGATGGATTGCACTAAGCCTTTGCCGAAACTGTTTTCGCCGACGATCAAGG
>JACDAW010000241.1 GCA_013695245.1 Pyrinomonadaceae bacterium
TAATGCTTTATGAGCTTACCGGCACCTTAAAGCATTCCTACATAACCTTACTGCAAACCCTCCGAGCCTTGCTTCCAGACAGTGTGTATCGTTCTCTGCGAGCTACATATCGGGTGTGTTTTAGAAGATAAATAGATGAATTCTAGGAACGGGGATTATGTATTGTAGGTGGGTCTTGTTAAGGCTGTCCGCGAACTGAATCATAAGAACATTTACTGTTTGGAAAACCCTCAGTTATGGTTGAGGTTGCTTGGTTACTAATTTCTATCTCGTAGTTAGCATACAAGTTGAAGTCACAGCTATGATAAAACGCAATGCTTCAAAGCAGCAATGGTGCGGGGAGATGAACGGGTGAGAGTTTTGATCCTTGGCGGGGGTGGAATGCTGGGGCACAAGCTTTGGCAAGTCTTTGCTAACCGATTCGACACATATGTAACTGTTCGCCAAGCTTTCAATCAGTATGCTCGTTACGAATTATTTGAGCCTTCACATGTAATCGGGCACGTGTCTGTTCAGGATTTCGATAGCGTTGTTCGAGTTGTTGCCGCAGTGCGGCCGTCGGTTGTGGTGAATTGTATCGGTATCGTAAAACAAGATGCGGCGTCCAAAGACCCTCTTCTTAGCATCTCGGTTAATGCGCTCTTTCCACACCGTCTGGCGCATTTATGTCAAGCTGCGGGGGTTCGTCTGATTCAAATGAGCACCGACTGTGTCTTCTCAGGGCGCAAGGGAAATTATCGGGAAGAAGACGTGCCTGACGCCGAAGACCTATATGGAAGAACAAAACTTCTGGGTGAGGTAAGCGGCACTAATTGCCTGACATTGCGAACCTCGATAATCGGTCGTGAGCTGGCTGGATCGCATAGTTTAATTGAATGGTTTTTGAGTCAGGAAGGGGAAACAATTCGCGGCTACAGGCGGGCGATATTCAGTGGGTTCACCACTAATGCCTTGGCTGAAATTATCGCGCGCATCACCACTGAACACCAGAGCCTTCACGGTGTCTGGCATGTGGCATCTGAACCGATCAACAAGTTCGAGCTGCTATCGCTAATCAAACAGGTGTACAACTTAAATATTCAGATTGAAGCTGATGAGGCGTTCGTTTGTGATCGTAGCCTAAATGCTGATCGGTTTCGGCAGGCAACCGATTTCATTTCACCTTCTTGGCCAGAAATGATCAGACAAATGCATCAAGATAAAACTCCTTACACAAAACTTCGGAGGATTCATGTTAACGGATAAAAAGATCGTTGTGACAGGCGGTACCGGCTCACTAGGCAAAGTTTTGGTGAGGCGACTGCTTTCCGGTGAGCTTGGCAAGCCCAAGCAGATCACCGTGTTTTCGCGCGATGAAGCCAAACAGCACGAGATGCGTCTTGCCTATCAGCACCGTAAAATTGCCACCGATGAAGTTATCTATCATAACTTTGAACAACTTTTACAGTTCCGGATCGGCGACGTGCGAGACTTCCACAGCATCAATACAGTGCTGCGCAATGCTGATGTAGTGTTCAATGCGGCGGCGCTTAAGCAAGTGCCCTCATGTGAGTACTTCCCGTTTGAAGCGGTGCAAACCAACATTATCGGCGCGGAGAATATCGTTCGCGCGATCTGCGAGAATCATCTGCCGGTTGAAATTGTGGTCGGCATCTCAACAGACAAAGCGTGCAAGCCGGTTAACGTCATGGGTATGACGAAAGCTGTTCAAGAGCGTATATTTATCCGTGCCAATCTTGATAGCCCTGACACCCAGTACATTTGCGTGCGCTACGGAAACGTGCTCGCCTCGCGCGGCTCTGTGATTCCGCTCTTTCACGAACAGATTCGACGCGGCGGCCCCGTCACGATTACAACTACTGAGATGACGCGATTTCTGTTGAGTTTAGAGCAGGCGGTGGACACCATTTTTGCCGCCTTGCAAGAAGGAACTCGCGGGGAGACCTATATTCCGCGTGTGCCGTCAGCCCGCGTCGTTGATGTGGCAAAGGTGCTCATCGGCGACCGCCGAATCAAAACGGTTGTCAGCGGTGTTCGTCCCGGTGAAAAATTGCATGAGATTTTAGTATCTGAAGAAGAAGCGTCGCGCACTATCGAACGCGGAAACTATTATGTGATTTTGCCGGTATTGCCGGAGCTTCGACCATCATCGCAGCTCGAAAGCCCGTTGGGGAAAGAATATAGTTCTGCGGATGATCTCATGACAGAAACTGAAGTCGCCGAAATGCTTCGGAAGCATGAACTTCTCATCCCTAATAAATTGGTATATGAGGAGGACATGTTAGCCTGAGCGACGCGGCTAATATGTAGGTGATTTCGTTACAATTACACATCAGGCAAACCATTGCCGATTCAGAAAGCGCAAAGACACGGATTACACGAAGATTTTGCATGTCGCTTCTATGCCGATCTATTGAGGAACCTCACCTCCCCTTCAAGTAGAAACCATCCTGAGCGAAAAGATTACTGCTGCAATGATTCGAAGAATTAAGCGTTGGCTGAGCCGCAAGTACATAAAACGAGTTGTCCTTGCCCTCTCACGGCTGACAGCGTTTAGCCTCAACCGATATATGCCTGACAATACGGCATACGGCATTTTCAGCGAATATGGGTTTCATCTTCTCCGAAAGCATTACTACCTACCCATTCCTGATGAAAACGATTTGGGAGAGGCTTTCTGGGAAGAGCGTTCGCAGTTGGTCGGTCTTGAAATGAACGATAGCGAGACTTTAAACCTCCTTGAAAACGTTTTCCCTACGTATATGGAGGAATTCCGTGCGCGCTTTCCTATCCATCCACCATCCGACTCTGCGCAGTTCCATCTCATCAACGGAACTTTTATGGCAATTGATGCTCATGTTTACTATTCTTTCATCCGCCACTTCACGCCGAAACGTATCATAGAAATCGGGGCGGGACAGTCAACTCTGCTGGCAGCGGCAACCATACAGGAGCAAGAGATGCGTGATGTCACGCATCTGACGGCAATCGAGCCTTTTCCAACGCCGCTTTTGAAAAAAGGCGTTCCGGGGTTGTCGCGGCTCGTTGAAGATAAAATCCAAAATGTTGGCCTTGACCTGTTCGCATCACTCGAATCGGGAGACATTTTATTTATAGATTCAACGCATGTGTTACGGGCGGGTGGCGATGTCCAGCGAGAGTATTGTGAGATACTTCCTCGTTTAGCTCCGGGTGTGCTTGTGCATATCCATGATATAAGTCTGCCCAAGCATTACCCTCGCGTTTATTTTGAAGATAATCATTATTACTGGAATGAACAGTATCTACTGCAAGCCTTCCTCGCCTTCAACTCTAAATTTGAGGTGCTGTGGCCGGGCAATTACATGATGCTCAAATACCCGGAGAGGATGTGTGCCGTATTTCCAGAGTATCATACGATGCGCAAGTTCTTTCCTATGTCTGAGCCGGCAAGCTTCTGGATAAGAGTTAAGTCGCCCCAAACTTGAGCTATCATTTGAAGGATTCATTACTATCAATAGAAGCAGTTACAACGCTCTTGTTGGATCAAACTGATAAAGCTATTTTCAATTTATTGATGTGAACTTAAGTCTTAATATAGTGAATCATTAAATACATTATCTAATGAAGATCATGACCATCTTGGGCACGCGCCCAGAAATCATCCGCTTGAGCCGCATTATCGAGAAGCTTGATCGTTTGTGCGAGCATGTTCTCGTGCATACCGGGCAGAATTTTGATTTTGACCTCAGCGACATTTTCTTCCAACAACTTGAAGTGCGCCAGCCGGATCACTTTCTGGGCGTGCGTGGTGATAGCTTCGGTGAACAGATCAGCAGGATTATTGCGGAAAGCGAGCGAATTCTTCGCGCCGAGAAGCCGGAGCGGTTGTTGATTTTAGGAGACACCAATAGCGGTCTGGCGGCCATTGTCGCTAAACGAATGGGCATTCCCGTCTATCACATGGAGGCGGGGAATCGTTGCTACGATGACCGGGTGCCGGAAGAAGTGA
>JACDAW010000243.1 GCA_013695245.1 Pyrinomonadaceae bacterium
GCACGTCGTCTTTTTCGAGCGCACGGGGCCGAAGGTGCTGTTGGTTGAACCAAACTACCGTTTCCGCGCGATTACAAACGACGCGGCAGAGCGCCGCGCCGTCGAAGAATCGTTCGCGCGTTCGGTGCTTTACGGCTTTAAGGTTGAAGTGGCGGAGGAAGGGCGCGTGCTGGTGGATGCGACCGCGTTTTTCCTGCGCGACGAACACGGCGTTATCGAGCGGCTGCGCGACGCAAATCAAGGGCGCTTTAGTCTTGATGAATCGCGCAGCGCAATTTATTTGCCGCGCACGAAAAACTTTCCGAAGAACACGGAAGTTGAAGCGACATTAACTTTCGCTGCTGATCAGCCCGGCGCGCTTGTGCGCGACACTGCGCCGACCGCGCAATCCCTCACCGTGCGCGAGCATCATTCGTTCGTCGAGTTGCCCGACGGCAATTACACGCCGCGCAAGCTTGACCCGCGCGTCGGCGTCTTCGCCGTCGAATTTTACGATTATGCGACGCCGATCACTGAGCCGATTGAGCGACGCTGGATCGTCCGTCATCGTTTGCAGAAGAAAGACCCGAACGCGCCCATCTCCGACCCGGTTAAGCCAATCATCTACTACGTTGACAACGGCACGCCGGAGCCGATCCGCAGCGCGCTCGTCGAAGGCGCAGCGTGGTGGAACGCGGCGTTTGAAGCGGCCGGTTTTCGCAACGCCTTCCAAGTAAAAATCCTTCCGGCGCACGCCGACCCGATGGACGCGCGCTACAATATGATCAGTTGGGTGCATCGTTCGACGCGCGGTTGGTCTTACGGCGGCAGCATCGTCGATCCGCGCACAGGCGAGATCATTAAAGGTAACGTCACCTTGGGAAGCCTGCGTGTAAGACAAGATTATCTAATCGGCACGGGACTCATTCCGCCTTACACAAATAATAACGGCGCGCTCGGCGCGGGTTGCGAGTTGAGCAGTTTGCCGGATGATGATACAGCTGCGCTTGATCCTTCAACTGATTCGCGCGCGATGTCGCTTGCGCGTATTCGTCAACTCGCCGCACACGAAGTCGGGCACACTTTAGGACTCGCGCACAACTTCGCCGCAAGCGCCTATGGTCGCGCTTCCGTGATGGACTATCCCGCGCCGATGGTAGAAATCCGCAACGGCAAACTCGATCTCTCAAACGCTTACGGAGTTGGCATCGGCGCATACGACAAATTTGCGATCACTTACGCCTACGCGCAATTCCCGGCGCGCGCCAACGAAGCGGCTGAACTCGAACGCTTCCTGAGCGAAGGCATGAAGCACGGAATGCTCTTTATCTCCGACGCGGACGCGCGTCCGCCGGGCGCGGCGCATCCGCTCGCTAATCTCTGGGACAACGGCGATGATCCGGTGGCGATGCTGCGGCATGAAATGGAGGTGCGCCGCATCGGGATCAGTCAATTCGGTTTAAGGAACATCCCGCGCGGCACGCCGCTCTCTTTGCTCGAAGCGAAATTCTTGCCGCTCTATTTTCATCATCGCTACCAACTTCAAGCGGCCGTCAAATCAGTCGGCGGACTCTACTACACTTACGCGGTTAAAACCGATCAAGGCGCGAGTCCCGCGAGCGTCCAAGAGATCGTTCCTCCCGCGCGTCAACGCGACGCGCTTACGACCGTGCTTAATACGATCACGCCCTCTGCGCTCGCCATTCCTCAATCTATACTCGCTCTCATTCCGCCGCGCGCGTTCGGCTACGAAGGCGGCACAGCAGAACTCTTTCCGAAGCGCGGCGCTCCGGTGTTTGATCCTATCGCCGCCGCCACGCTCGCCGCCGACTTAGCCATCTCCGGCTTGCTCGAACCCCATCGCGCCGCGCGTCTCATCGAATTCAACGCGCGCAATCGTGAGAACCCTGATTTTACAGAAGTAGTTACTGCGCTCATCGCGCGCACGTGGAATGAGTCCGCCCCGCAAGACGCTTACATGGCGGCAATTCAACGCGCCGTGCAGAGTTTGACGGTAACGCGGTTGATGGACACGGCAGCTAACGCCGACGCTGCGCCGCAAGTTCGCGCTGTCGCCACCGAAGCCTTACGCAACCTGCTCGAAAGATTGAAAGATTCATCAACAACTTCAACGACACCCTCGGCGGACGCGCACCGCCGCGCGACGCGCGATGACATTGAACGCTTCCTCGCCCGCCCAGATGCGCCGCGCAAACAAACTGCGCCATTGCCCATCCCGCAAGGCGACCCGATTGGAGCGGGAAATCACCCTTAGAACCGGGACAGATATGTGGAATATCAATAACGC
>JACDAW010000263.1 GCA_013695245.1 Pyrinomonadaceae bacterium
TTAACGTTGACGGACTTGAACACAAACGTCGCAAATGGAATTTCTTAGGGCGCTGGTACTATCTCGCCGCCGAGCGTTTGGCGACGCGGCTGCCGAACGAGATCGTGACGGACGCGCGCGTAATTCAAGATTACTATCTAACGCGCTATGGCGCGGCTTCGACGATGATCGCTTATGGGGCAGAGATCGAACGCCGCGCCGACGCCGCATACGTCCGCCAGTGGAATGTCGAGCCTGAAGGCTACGTGCTTTACGTCTCACGGCTTGAGCCGGAAAACAACGCGCGCCTCGTTATCGAAGCCTTCAAACGTGTGCGCACCCGTCACAAGCTTTTGATCGTCGGCGACGCGCCCTACGCTCACGAGTACATTAAGGAATTGCGCGAGCGTGCGCGTGAAGATAAAAGGATCATCTTTACCGGCTTCGTCTTCGGCGAAGGCTACCGCGCTCTTCAGCAAAACGCGCTCTGCTACGTTCACGCAACGGAAGTCGGCGGCACGCATCCCGCGCTTCTGGAAGCGATGGGCTACGGCAACTGTGTGCTAACTCTGAACGCGCCGGAGAACATTGAAGTGACGGGCGATGCGGCAATTCATTACGGTGATGAAGTCGATCTAGCCAACAAACTCCAGCAAATTCTCGAAGACGAATCGTCAATCGCCTGCTTCCGCCAACGCGCGCAGGAGCGTGTGCGCGAGCGTTATTCGTGGGAGCAGGTGGTTGATAACTACGAAACCTTGTTCGCCAAACTCGCCAACAAACGAATTGCCGAGAATGAAGTTGATTTCGCTTTTGAGAGAAACGAGCGAGAGCCGTTCAAAGGCGGAGATTAACTGGAATAGCGACCATCGAGCGACTTTAACTCGCTTTCGACGGTCGCTATTCTTTAACATCAATACAAAAACTTAATTTGAAACGCTTCCGTTTAGATCGTTACTTCTTCGATGCGATCCAACTGTTAATTCGCACCTCAAGCTCATTCAAAGGCAGCGCGCCTGCGCCCAATACTTCGTCGTGAAACTGCCGAATGTCGAATCGCGCGCCTAACTGTTTGCGCGCACGCTCACGCAGTTCCAAGATTTTGAGTTGACCGATCTTGTAAGCAAGCGCTTGCCCGGGCCATGAAATGTAGCGGTCGGTTTCCGACTGCACTTCCACTTCGTCAATCGCCGAATGGTCGTGGAAAAACTGCACAACTTGTTCGCGCGTCCAGCGTTTGTAGTGAAGTCCCGTGTCAACGACAAGGCGGATCGCGCGTAGCATCTCATCCTGCAAACGCCCGTAATCGTTGTAAGGGTCTTTGTAGAACCCGACCTCTTTGCCCAGACGCTCAGAGTAAAGCGCCCAGCCTTCGACGAACGCAGTATAGCCCGCTTGCTGACGAAAGGGCGGAAGCGTCGGCAACTCTTGCGCGATGGAAATCTGCATGTGGTGTCCCGGCAGTCCTTCGTGATAGGCAGTGGATTCCATCGAAATGGTTTTGCGTGATTCAGGTTGGCTCGTGTTGACAAAGACGTGTCCGGGACGACTTCCGTCCGGCGTGCCCTGCTGGTATTCCGCGCCGGGCGCTTCTCGCTCTCGGAAAGTTTCGGTTGCCAACACCTCAACGTCTGCCTTCGGCAAACGTCCGAAGAGTTTCGGCAGTTCCCCGCGCATCTGGTTTATATAACCGCGATAGAGTTCGAGAATCTGCTCGCGCGAAGTGGCGCGCAGCTTTTTGTTTTCTTCAATCGAAGCGTTAAGGCTCTTGAGGTCTTTAAAACCGAGTTGCGTGGCAATCGTCGTCATCTGACGTTCGATGTCGGCAACTTGTTGAAGACCGATCTGATGAATCTGCTCCGGCGTGAGATCGGTTGTCGTCGAAGCGCGCGCGGCCGCCGAGTAGCGCGCCGCACCGTCGGGCAGCGACCAGATGCCGACTTCCGTGCGACCGCGCGGCGCGTATTCGTCGCGCACAAACTTGGCGAAGCGCGCATACGCGGGAAGCACGCCATCGCGGATCGCGGCCGTTAATGCTTCGCGCAAACGCTGCTGATCGCCAACGGCGATCTCTTTCGGAAACTGCGCGAGCGGCTGCGCGAACGGAGATTTATCGGGAGCTTGATCCGCAATCGCCTGCGCTTGCACGGCGATCTTTTCAAGCAAGAATTTCGGCGGCACAAGATTGTCTCTCATGCCATTCCGCATCTGAATGATCGTGTCACTGAAAACTTGCGGGAGTTGCTTCATGCGTGCGATGTAATCTTCGTAATCTTTCACGTTTTTGAACGAGAGAAGCGAAACGAATTGCGGTGCTTGAAGGTGAATGCCGGAGATTTGCGTGACAGGCATTTCCCAATCTTTGAAACGCGCGTTCTCGATTGTCTCGCGCAACGCGCGCACCATAAGGCGTTGGTTCAATGCCTCTTGTTCAGGAAAGTCGCGCGTGTTAATGGCCTCGAAGCGCGTCAAGAACTCTTTTGCTTTCGAGATGTCTTCGTCAATCGCGCGCTGAGAGAAATCCGAAAGGCGGTCGTTGTAACGCTTGTCGCCCAAGATCGATGCAAACTCCGGGCTGCGCTTCAAGGTGTATTCCCATTGTTCGGCCAGAAGATCGTTTAAAGCTTTACGCCGCGCCGCCAAATCAGAATTTTGGGCGAACATAGCGGATGAGTTGGCGATGAGCAGGAGGCTAAGGAGGGCAGCGAAGCGGCGAAAAGAGATCGCGCTTCTAACGAAACTTTTCATAAAAATCCTTTCAAGTTGAAAATTTACGAGCCGCTAAACGCTCTAACAAAGCATTCCGACGAGATCGGGAGAAAACGGACTTTGTAGAGTTATACGTTTCATTCCGCGTTTGGGTTTTTGAGTCGTTGGCGCGCCGCCAGCAAAGCTTCCTCGACGCGCTCGAATGAAGTGCCGCCAGTTTGCGACTTCGTCCTTAACGTCTCTTCGAGCGAGAGCGCTTCGTAAACACTCGCCTCGATGTTTCCATTAAATTGGAGCAACTCGTCTAACGATAACTCATCAAGCTCGCGCCCGCGCTCCACTGCGTAGAGCACAATGCGCCCGACCGTTTCATGCGCCGTGCGAAACGCCACACCGCGCCGCACAAGGTAATCCGCCAGTTCCGTTGCATTCAAATAGCCATGTGTCGCCGCCTCGCGCCCCCGCGCCGCGCGCACGCTCGTGTGCTGCAGCACAATCGCGGTCACTTGTAGCGAATCGCGCACGGTGTCAACGGCGTCAAAGATCGCCTCTTTGTCTTCCTGCATATCTTTATTATAAGCGAGCGGTAACCCTTTCATCATAACGAGCAAAGATGTGAGATGCCCGAAAACGCGCCCCGCTTTGCCGCGCACGAGTTCGAGCGCATCGGGGTTCTTCTTCTGCGGCATCAAACTCGACCCCGTAGCGACCCGATCATCCAACTCGATAAAGCCAAACTCAAGCGTCGCATAAAGAATCAAATCTTCAGCAAGGCGCGATAAGTGCATCATGATCAGAGAAGCGACGCTCGCAAGTTCAATGCAGAAATCGCGGTCGCTCACCGCGTCAAGACTGTTACGCGAAACGCTTTGGAAGCCGAGGCTACGCGCAACACCTTCGCGTTCTATCGCATAACTAGTTCCGGCGAGGGCGGCGCTTCCGAGCGGCAAGATGTTTGTGCGAAGGCGCACATCAGCGAGCCGCGCGGCGTCGCGTTCCAGCATCTCGAAGTAAGCGAGACACCAGTGTGCCCAGAGCACGGGTTGCGCGCGCTGAAGATGCGTGTAGCCGGGAATCACAACGTCTCTATATCTTTCGCCGGAAGCAAGCAAAGCTTCCTGCGCTTCGCGCACGCGCGAAGCGAGATCATCAATCTCATCTCGCAACGTGAGACGCAAAGCAGTAGCAACCTGATCGTTGCGGCTGCGCCCCGTGTGAAGCTTTCTTCCGACATCGCCCGTGAGTTCGATAAGACGCACTTCGATAAAAGAATGAACATCTTCGGCAGGCAATTCGTCAAAGTAGTTCGGGTTTGATTCTGCCGTCGCAAGAATCTTCTCAAGTCCCTCTGTAATACCACGCGCTTCCGTTGCCGTCAGCACGCCTGCTTCCTTTAATCCCGCGCAATGAGCGATGCTCGCCTGCACGTCGGCTTTAAATAAGCGCCGATCAAAAGAGAAAGAAGCATTGAAGCGAGCAAATTTCTGATCCGCTTCGCCCGTGAATCTGCCGCCCCATAATTTTTGTTGTTCGTTCATTGTCTTTTTGCGCCTCTGGCATTGACTAAAAGCATACCCGCTGTTATTTTATGCATCTATGCGATAATTATGCAAATCTGTCGCATAATATAGGATGGAGAAAGAAAAAAGACAGCAAAGAATTTTGAGCGTCATACGCGCCAAGCCCGTCGCCACGCAGGGCGAGTTGGCGACGCATCTGGGGCGCGCCGGATTTAGTGTCACGCAGTCAAGCGTATCACGAGACATTGATGAACTCGGCATCGTAAAGCGGCAGGGGCGATACGTCGTGCCGGAGCGGGCGCGGGGCGCGGCAGCGCGCGGTCTTTTAAGTTTGGAAGCGGCGGGCGATGCGCTTGTCGTTGCAAAGTGCGAGCCGGGATTGGCTTCGGCGGTGGCGGTTGAGATCGACCGCGCTAACTTAGAGGAGATCGTCGGCACGCTCGCGGGCGAAGACACGGTTTTTATCGCCGCGCAAGATCGCAAGGCGCAACGCGTGGCGCTGCGAAAGATATGGGGCTTATTCGATACGAAGTTTTGAAAAGGAAAAAAGGGCGTTGACGAAAAAAGATATTAAAAAAATTGTGCTCGCCTATTCAGGCGGGCTTGATACGTCGGTGATGCTGCATTGGCTGCGCGATTGTTACGATGCGGAAGTCGTTTGCTACTGCGCCGATGTCGGGCAGGGCGAAGAACTCGAAGGGCTGGAGGCGAAGGCGAAGGAGACAGGTGCGTCTCGCTTGTACGTTGAAAATTTGCGCGATGAGTTTGTGCGCGAATACGTGTGGACGGCCGTCAAAGCAAACGCCGTTTACGAGGGCGTGTACCTTTTGGGCACTTCGCTTGCGCGCCCCGTAATCGCCAAGCGTCAAATTGAGATCGCGCGCCGCGAAGGAGCGGACGCGGTGGCGCACGGCGCGACGGGCAAGGGAAACGATCAGGTGCGTTTTGAACTCACCTACTATGCGCTTGAGCCGGATATTAAGGTTGTTGCCCCGTGGCGCGAGTGGGAATTTAAGGGGCGGAGCGATTTGATCCGATACGCGGAACAAAATCGTATTCCGGTCACGGCGACACACGCGAAGCCGTATTCGACCGACCGCAACTTGATGCATGTATCTTACGAGGGCGGCATCCTCGAAGACCCTTGGGCGGCTGCGCCTGAGGAGATTTTTCAAATGACGACATCGCCCGAAGCGGCGCGCGCAGAAGCGCAAACGATTGAGATCAATTTTGAAGCGGGCGTGCCTGCTGGAATAGACGGCGAAAGGATGGAAGCGGTCGCTTTGCTCGAACGCCTCAACCAGATCGGCGGCGAGCATGGATTAGGGCGCGTTGATTTAGTTGAGAACCGATTTGTCGGGATGAAGTCACGCGGCGTGTATGAAACGCCGGGCGTGACCGTTTTGCAGGCGGCGCATCGCGCGCTCGAATCCATCACGCTTGATCGAGAAGTGTTGCGGTTACGCGACGGGTTAAGCGTAAAGTTTGCGGAGATGGTTTACTACGGCTTCTGGTTTGCGCCGGAATCGCGCGTGCTGCGAAGCATGATTGATGAGACGCAAAGGAACGTGACGGGCGATGTGCGCCTCAAACTTTATCGCGGCAACGCGATTGTGATGGGACGCCGCGCGCCGCGTTCGCTCTACAACGAACGCCTCGCAACATTTGAAGCCGAAGATGTTTATGACCAACGCGACGCCGAAGGCTTCATTAAGCTTAACGCATTGCGTTTGCGTTCGCACGCGAGACTCGAAAAAGAAGCCGCGCAAACGGCCGGGACGACCGAGTTAAAGTAATTCAGCGGGCGCGTTTTATTTTTCATAAAATGAACAATCGGTTTGAAGATGGAGCACAAGGATGAATACAACAACGAGCAGCGCGACGATGATTGAAGAAGATGGCGGAGCGGCGATCTCAATTGTTGAAACAGACAAGACAGGTTCTTCAACATCGCCTTTGAAGCTGCCGAAAACACTGATGATAACTTGCGCGATTGCTTCACGCCCGCGCGCGGGCGACGTGGTTGTGGTGCGTGCGCTTTCCGATAACGCAACTTACAATCAACTGGAACTGCCAACCGGAAGATTGGCGAAGATCAATCCGGGCGATACGCTCGTCGGCGTGCTCGGCAGTCGCCGTGCGCTCAAGGGTTTCGTCGGCGACGTGCCGGAGCGGATCAGTGTTGGCGATGAGCTTCATCTGCTGAACATGGGCGGCGTGATGGGTCGTTGCACCGGACATCATTCCAGTCTTGATGATGCGATTCGCTTGCAGGTGCTCGGCTTCGCCTGTGATGAGATGGGGCGCGTTATGAATATCGCAGATGCAGCATTGCCGCTTGCCGAAATGCTCGGCGAAACCGCGCCGTTTGTCGTAATCGCAGGCACGTGTATGAATAGCGGCAAGACGTTTGCGGCGACAGAGCTTATCCGGCAAGCGACGCGTGCGGGCATGTGTGTAGCGTCGGGTAAACTATCAGGAGTGGCTGCGCTGCGCGATACGCTCAACATGGCAGATCACGGCGCGGTGGCGACGGCGAGTTTTCTCGATTGCGGGTTAGCATCAACTGTCGGAGTTGAAAATCTCGCGCACGTCGCTAAATCAATTATCCGGCAGCTTAACGAATCGAATCCCGATCTCATTGTGCTCGAATTAGGCGACGGCGTGCTTGGCGGATACGGAGTTGATTCGTTTTTCGACGATGCGGAATTGCGCGATGCGACGGCCGCGCTCGTGTTGTGCGCTTCGGATTTTGTCGGTGCGTGGGGCGGCATCGAATTGCTGCGGCGGCGTGGCGCGAGCGTGGATTTGGTAGCTGGCTCGGTTACGGATTCCCAGATGGGTGAAGATTATATCGAACGCGAGTTTGGCGTGCCTGCTGTCAACGCGCGGCGCGGCGGCGAACGTCTCTTTCAATTGATCGCGGCGAAGTTGCCCAATGCGGAAGTTGGAACAATCGAGTTAAGCGATTGAAATAAAGCGAACGAAATTTATCTTGAAGGTGTGAAAGTTGGCGGGGCAAGTGAAGAGTGACGAAGTAAACGAGCGTGTGCGCGTTGCGATCTTCGGCGGATCGGGTTATGGCGGCGCAGAGCTGTTGCGCATCCTGCTATTTCATCCGCGCGCGGAAGTTGCGTTGGCGACGGCGAACGAACGCGCGGGCAAACGTGTCGGCGAAGTTCATCGCAATTTACACGGATTAACGGAGCTTCGTTTTACGAGCGCGCTTGCGCCGGAAGAGCTTGAAAAGTTAGACAATGTAGATTGCGTTTTTCTCGCGCTGCCGCATGGTCAGTCAATGGAGATCGCGCCGCGCTTGCCCGCAAACGTGAAAGTTATCGATCTATCGGGAGATTTTCGCCTTCATTCGTCGGCGAGCTATGAGCAGCATTACGGGCGTGCGCACACCACGCCGGAATGGTCGAAAGAATTTGTTTATGGTTTGACGGAGATCAATCGGGAGCAGGTGCGCGGGGCGCAGCGCATCAGCAATCCGGGTTGCTTTGCGACGGCGACATTGTTGGGACTTGCGCCGCTCGTCGCGCAGGGAGTGATCGCGGGGCGCGTCGTCGTTGACGCGAAGACGGGTTCGTCGGGGTCGGGCGCGAAGGCGGCGGCAAACACGCATCACCCGCAACGCGCGCAAAGCTTCTACGCTTATAAGCCGTTCGCGCACCAGCATGTGCCGGAGATCGAGCAGACCTTAGCGCGCATCGGCGATTGGTCGAGCGAACTTATCTTTATGACGCATTCACTGCCCGTAGTGCGCGGTATCTTTGCTTCGATCTACGTCGAAATGAAAAACGCGATAAGTCTTGAAGACGTGCGCAAGATGTTCGCGGAGTTTTACGACGAAAGTTTTTTTGTGCGCCTTGTTGAAGGTTCGCCGGATATTAATTGGGTGAAGACGACGAACTTTTGCGACATTGGTTTCGCCGTGCGCGGCCACCAACTCGTTGTCTTTAGTGCGCTCGATAACTTGGTGAAAGGCGCGGCGGGGCAAGCGACGCAAAACATGAACTTGATGTATGGTTTCGAGGAAACGACGGGGTTAATGTTTGCGGGAACAAATCCGTAAGCGGCGAAGCTTAAGCGAGACGCATTATTTGAATTTGTTGTTGAGAAGCGGAAGGCGATTTAGATGACGACGTTGGCGAAAACATTGGAAGCAATGGCAGCAACGGTTGATCCTTTTGCAGAGATCAAGCGGCGCGAAGAAGAATACGAGTTAGCGACGTATAAAAAATTTCCGCTCGCCATCGCAAGCGGGCGTGGAAGTTGGATTACGACGACGAGCGGCGAACGCTACCTCGATCTTTACGGCGGGCACGCCGTCGCCGCCACCGGGCATTGTCATCCGCACGTTGTCGCCGCGCTGCAAAAACAGGCCGCGCAGTTGTTATTTTATTCCAATCTCGTTTATTCAGATGTGCGCGCGCAAGCGGCCGAGTTGCTCGTAGAGAGAGCGCCCGCGACGCTCGCAAAAGTTTTCTTCTGCAATTCGGGAACGGAAGCCAACGAGAACGCGATGCGACTTGCGCGTCTTGCTACGGGCAGAGAAAAGATCATTACCTTTTCGGGAAGCTTTCACGGGCGCACGGCCGATGCGATAAGCGCCACCGCGCTCGGTCGTTACCGCGAACTTGGTCGCCCGAACGTGCCCGGCCATTTATTCGCCGAGTGGGGCGATGTGGAATCGGTTGAGCTTCTGGCGGATGAAACCGTGGCCGCGATCATGCTTGAACCGATTCAATCAATGGCGGGCGTGCGGATGGAAGAAGCGGAGTTTTATCAAGCCGTGCGCCGTGTGTGCGACGAGCGCGGCATCTTGCTCGTATTCGATGAGGTTCAGACGGGCGTGGGGCGCACGGGCGAGTGGTTCTTTGCGGGTAGCGAAGCGGCGGGCGGCGTCGTACCGGATGTTGTAACGCTCGCTAAAGCTTTGGGGAGCGGCGTGCCCGTCGGGGCGTGTCTGACGACTGAGAGTGTTGCGGGGCATATCAAGGAGAACGATCTGGGGACGACGTTTGGTGGCGGTATGTTGGCGATGAGCGCCGTCGTGGCCACCATTGAGGCGATTGAGTTAGGCGATATGCTTGGCAATGTTCGTCGTGTTGAGAAGCATTTGCGCAAGAGTCTCGCTGGCATCGAGGGAGTGCGCGCGGTGCGCGGTCGCGGTTTGTTGCTTGGGATAGAACTTGCGGGCAAAAGCGCAACAGAGATTCACGCGAAGTTGCTCGAACGTCGCGTCATCACGGGAACTTCAAGCGATCCGGCAGTGCTAAGGTTGCTTCCGCCGCTCTCGGTTCAGCCGGAAGAGATCGACATCTTCGTTGAGGCTCTTAAAAAGATCGTTTGAATCTATTGGCGCGCATGGGGAGGTTAAACGATGAAAGAAAACGTCAAAAACTTAACAATCGAACACAACGAGAAACTTAAGCGATTCGAGGCGGAGGTTGAAGGGGAAGTAGCGTTTGTAGAATATGAGCGCCCGGAAAAGGGAAGCATTGTGTTCACGCATACGATTGTTCCGCCGCCGCTCGAAGGGCGCGGAGTTGGAAGCGAGTTGGCGCACGCGGCGCTTGAATACGCGCGCCTTCAGCATCTCAAGATCGTTCCACAATGCGTTTTCATTAACGCTTACGTTCGCAGGCATTCCGAATATCAATCGCTCGTTGACAGTGGACGCTCGCACGCGGGGAACTGAACAGGAAGGCATCAGCTTTGGCGAGATTGAGGTGTGCGCTAATTTTCTTTCGACAACTGATTTAACGCAGGACGAATTAGAACACCTGCTTGATAGGGCGGGGCGGTTTAAAAGCGGAATCGATCAACGAAAGCCGCTCGCCGGTCGCTCCGTCGCGCTTGTGTTTTTCAATCCGAGCTTGCGCACGCGCGCTTCGATGCAAGTCGGTATCTACGAACTCGGCGGAAACGCCGTCGTGCTTGAGCCGGGCGCAAGCACGTGGACGCTCGAACACCGCGAAGCGGCAGTGATGGACGAAGATAAGACGGAGCACGTGAAGGAGTTTGTGCGCGTGCTTGGAAGATACTGCGCGTGCATCGGCGTGCGCACTTTCGCGCGTTTGGAGAATTGGGCGGAGGAGCGCACTGATCCTGTGCTCACCGCTTTCGCGCGCTACACGGAAGTTCCGGTGATCAATATGGAATCGGCGATGCACCATCCGTTGCAGTCGCTCGCCGATATGATGACGATCCGCGAAAAAGTAGGAAGCGGGCGAAAGCGCGTGTTGATGACATGGGCGTGGCACCCGAAGCCGCTGCCGATGGCTGTGCCGAACAGCTTCGCGTTAGCATCGGCGCAGATGGGACACGAAGTTGTAATCGCGCATCCCTCCCGCTACGAGCTAGACGAAGAGTTGATGGAAGTGATTAAGGGAAAAGCGCGCGAGGCGGGCGGAAGCGTCGAGGTGACGAACGATGTTGATGCGGCGTTTGACGGCGCAGAAGTTGTTTACGCGAAGAGTTGGGGCGGTCGTGATTTTTACGGCAAAGCGCAAGCAGACGTTGAGCATCGTCAAGCTTTCCGCCACGACTGGATCGTGGACGCTCGGAAGATGCGACGCACGAACGATGCCGTCTTCATGCACTGTCTTCCCGTCCGTCGCAATGTGATCGTGACGGACGAGGTGCTTGATTCCGCAGCGTCGGTTGTAATTGATGAAGCGGAAAATCGTTTGCACGCACAGAAGGCGGTGCTCGCAAAGCTACTTGGGGAAAAACAATGACGAGCGAAGAACGTCTTGATCTCCTGCGCGAAGCGTTGCCTTACATTCAACGCTTCAAAGGGCGCACGTTCGTCGTCAAGCTGTCAGGCAAGGTGACGGAAGAAGCGGAGAACCTGTCGTCGCTCGCTGAAGAATTAGCATTGCTGCATCAAGTCGGGATTCATCTCTGCGTGATCCATGGCGGCGGAAAACAGTTGACCAAACTCGCGCGGCAGTTGGGCGTTGAGCAGAAGATCATCAACGGCAGGCGCATCACGGATGATTCGACGCTCGACATGGCGAAGATGATCTTCGCCGGAAAGATCAACACGGAGATTCTCGCAGCGTTGCGCCGTCGCGGAATCGAAGCGGTCGGATTATCGGGCGTTGATGCCGGGATCGTTCATGCCGAACAGCGTCTATCGAAAGAGATTTTAAATCGCGAGACGGGCGCGCGCGAGCAAGTTGATTGGGGACACGTTGGCGACGTCGTAGCGATCAACGACAGACTTTTGCGCGTGCTGCTCGAACACAACTATTTGCCGGTCGTCTCTTCGCTCGGCGCGGACGACGCGGGGCGCGTCTTTAACATCAACGCCGACACTATCGCCGCCGAGATCGCCGCGCATCTGGGAGCCGAGAAGCTGATTTTAATGACGGATACGGACGGCGTCTATACGGACGCGAGCGACGCGAATTCAAAACTTTCGCGCTTGACGGCGGATGAATTGGACGAACTTGTGCGAAGCGGAAAGGCAACGGGCGGGATGATACCTAAGCTGCAAAGTCTGATTTCGATTCTGGAGCGCGGCGTCGGCAGCGCGCACGTCATCAACGGCACGCGGCGCAACGCATTGCTTTCGGAAGTTTTCACGGATGAAGGGACGGGGACGATGATCGTCCGTTAGAACTTTTGGACGGATCGCTAAAGCTAAAAGAAAAGCGAGGCTGTCTATCAGCCTCGCTTTTTACATTCAAGCTATTTTAAATCTTTAACGCCTTCCCGCGTTCAGTATGCGCAGCAATGCGAGGAAGATGTTGAAAGCATCAAGGTAAAGCGAGAGCGCACCTGCGACGTATTCGTTCGTCGGATAGCGGCGGATGATGTTCGACGTGTCATAGAGCACGAAGCCCGCGAACACAAGCACGGTCGTTGCCGCAAGCGCGAATCCGAGCGCGGTTGAGCCGACAAGAAAGATATTCAACAAGCCACCGAGAATCACAACGACGAGTCCGGTCATCATCAGTCCGCCCAAGAAACTGAAATCTCGCTTCGAGATGAAGGCGTAAGCCGTCAGTCCACCGAAGATGCCGACGGTCAGCACGCCCGCCTGAACGATTGATGCCGGATTAGTTTGACTGATGACGTAAAGCAGCGGCGAAATGATCACGCCTGTCAGAGTCGTGAAGCCGAAGAGCGCGAACAAGTTGACTCCGCGCACGTGGCGCACAGCCTGCGCGCCCATCACCGCGCCGAGCATCGCAAACAAAGCAAGCCAAGGATGACGCGCAGCGAGGATCATCAACGGCGGGAAAGCGAAACCGAGCATGACACCGCCGACGGCGAACAGGGTCGCCGCGAAAAAGAGCGCATAGACTTTGCGCACAAAGCTCATGCGTTCGGCGACACTAGCCTGAGCCGCCGTCTGCATACCACCCCACGCGCCGCCCTGCGTCGAAGGCGACCATGCCGATTGGTTCGTATAACGATTGTCGGGAGATCGAAATTCGTTCATCTTTTCAAACCTCTTTCTAAATCCAACCTCGCCCGCATTCCTTTTACGAACGAGCAGTATTAAGATGCTTCAAAGTTTATCACGGATGTACCCGTGAACGTTGCCTCGTCGAAGAATGTTTTCATTGCCGGAACGTTTGCCGCTAACAACTTATGAACGAAGAACACGGAACCGCCTCAACAGAAACTGCCGCCAAAACAACTACCGCAACAGCCACGCTCGCCGCGCCGCCGCCCGCGCCGTTAACCGAAGCGTGTGTTGTTGTGATCTTCGGCGCTTCGGGCGACCTTGCGCGCCGCAAACTCGTGCCCGCGCTTTATAATCTCGCAGGCGTTGACGCGGCGCAGGGAAACTTCAAAATTCTCGGCGTCGGGCGCACGGAGATGAGTGACGAAGAGTTTAAGAAACAGATGCACGATGCGGTCGCGGAGGCGAAAGATACGGAGGGCTTCGCGGAAGAGCAGTGGCGTGAGTTTGCCGCGCGTTTGAATTACATGGTTGGCGATCCGAACGACGACGGCGTTCACGAAGAACTCGCCGCGCGCCTCGATGAATTGAAAAGAGAAGGCGCGGGAACAAATTATCTTTTCTATCTTTCGACTCCGCCCTCGGTTGCACCTTCGATCATCAAAGGCTTGGGCGCGGCCGGACTCGCAAGCGAAGCGAAAGGCTGGCGGCGCATCATTATCGAGAAACCGTTCGGGCGCGATCTGCAATCGGCGCGCGAATTGAACAGCACAGTAGCGGAGGTGTTTAAAGAGCATCAGGTTTACCGTATCGATCACTATCTCGGCAAAGAGACGGTGCAGAACATACTCGTCTTCCGCTTCGGAAACACTTTGTTTGAACCCGTCTGGAATCGTAACTACGTTGACTTCGTTGAGATCACTGCGGCCGAGACGGTCGGCGTCGAAGGACGCGCGGCGTATTACGAAGAAGCGGGCGCGCTCCGCGACATGGTCGCCAATCATCTTCTGCAACTTCTGACATTGACGGCGATGGAGCCGCCCGTCGCTTACGATGCCGAATCAGTGAGGGAAGAGAAGGTTCAGGTGCTTCGTTCAATTCGCTCAATGACGCCCGACCAAGTCGCGGAGCGCAGCGTTCGCGCGCGTTATGATGCGGGCACGGTTGACGGCCAAACTGTTCCCGCTTACGCGGCCGAGCCGGGCGTGAAGCGGGATTCGCAGATCGAGACTTATGCGGCAGTCGAATTTCGCATCGAGAACTGGCGGTGGGCGGGCGTGCCGTTCTACGTGCGCACGGGCAAACGGCTCGCGCGGCGCATGACGGAAGTGGCCGTGCATTTCAAACGCACGCCGCAAGCTCTCTTTGCCCGCACGCCGAAAGACGAGATCGAGCCAAACGTAGTGGTGCTGCGTATTCAACCGGACGAAGGAATCGGCGTGCACGTCGGGGCGAAGCTACCGGGCATGGAGATGAAGACGAGCGTCGTGAAGATGGACTTCAGGTATGAGTCAACGTTCGGCGTGCGCTCGCCCGCCGCTTACGAAACGCTTTTGCGCGACGTGATGGAGGGCGACGCTACGCTCTTTACCCGTGCGGATGAAACAGAAGCCGAGTGGCGATTGATCACGCCGATTGAGGAAGCGTGGGCGCGTGAAGGCGCGCCGCCGTTATCGGTTTACGCGGCGGGGGGCGAAGGGCCGGAAGCGGCCGATCAAATGCTTGCGCGTAGAGGAAACAGTTGGCGCAAGATCGCAAGATGATTAAATGAGCGAAAGATTTCGATGACTGAGATTGAGCTTCGTATTTATAAAGATCGTGATGCTTTAAGCCGCGCCGCCGCCGAAGAATTTATCTCTCGCGCGACGGAAGCAATTGCCGCGCGGAATCGCTTCACCGTTGCGCTCGCGGGCGGCGAAACTCCGCGCACGCTCTACAACTTGCTCGCTTCAGCCGACAAGCGCGACCGCGTTGATTGGACACGCACGCACGTCTTCTGGGGCGACGAACGCTGCGTTTCGCCCGACGACGAGGAAAGCAACTACCGCATGGCGCAGACGGCGCTGCTATCGAAAGTTTCAATTCCGCCGAAGAACGTGCATCGCATTGAAGCGGAGCGTGAAGATAAAGCGGCAAGCGATTATGAAGACGAATTGCAAAAATTCTTTGAGTCAAACGATGGAGAAGCGCCGCGCTTCGATCTCGTCTTGCTTGGCATGGGCGCGGACGGACACACCGCATCGCTTTTTCCGGGAAGCAGTGCGGTTGAAGAACGGCGACGGCTCGTTGTCACTACGCGGAGCGCAGCCTCGCCTACGAATCGCATCACTTTAACTTTGCCGGTTCTTAACAACGCTCTCTCTTGTATGTTTCTCGTGAGCGGAAAAGAAAAAGCCGGAGTGTTGCAAGCGATTTTCGCGGCGGAACAGGCACAGGAGACAAACTTCCCAGCGCAACTCGTGAACCCGAATCAGGGAAGATTGCTGTGGCTGGTGGACGAAGCTGCGGCCGGTTTTCTGAAAGATGAAAAGTCGTCGCCTCGTCTCGCGTCCATCAAGAGATGCGGCTCAGTGTAAAGAACGACTCAAACTTTTCCGCGTAGTCTTTAATAACTTCCCACCGGTCGAGCTTGTTGATGATGCGTCGCGCGTTTTTGTAATCGCACACGTCGCCGTGAATGTAGTCTGAGAGTTTCTTGCCGGTGAAAGAACCTTTGCGCATCCCGTAGGACATGATGTTGTAAGCGATCTCCGGTTCTTTCGCGCGTTCAGGATGACACACGAGCGAGTCGCCGAGATCGAGAGCCTTACTCAACTTCCGGTAGTTGTTTTGCCATGTGAGTTGGACGTAGCCTCTGCCGTAATAGGCGTTAAAGTATTCCTTGCCGTCCGCGCACGCAGCCCTGACTTTCTTACCGTAAGGTTTGCCCGCACCCTTACCGAACTCGTCAATCGGCAGGAACGCATCCGCGCATTCATGCTTGACGGTCGCCATCATGTAGGCAGCCCACCGCGCGTCGTTTACTTCCAGGTCGCGCTCGATGTAGATCAGCAAATTCTCGACGCCTGAAACTTTCGCTTGCGTGAGTTTGCCGTACTCTTTACGGTAGAGATCGAAAAACCTCGTGTGATCAAATTTCATGAATTCGGGCATGTATCACCTCCAGAGGATGAAGCGATCAGCGTGGCGGTATGAGCCTGAAGAGGCGAGGCATCAGGAAGGGGAAAATATATCATCTTCTGCAAAGACTCAACGCTCGAATTGAGCTGCGGCGGGCGGATGCACACAAGCTATGAGGTACAAAGCATCATGGACGAGCACCCTATCTCGCGGTTCACTCGAATGACTTGTTCGGCGCGGCATGAGCGAAGCGCGAACCTTATATCTTTAGATTCTCCCGCAATAACGCAACGACCTCATCAACAATCTGCTTCAATGAATCTTCTGTTAGTTCCCCAACCTGTGAGACCAGCAAGCTACGATTAGCGGTAAACAGCTTTGCCGGACGTGCATAACTGACTACCCGCAAAGAACCTGAAGCAAAACTTAATAGCATGGGCATCTGCATAAGCCTTGCTCGTAATCTGACATAAAGCGAAATCACCTTTCCCAGCATCAGCTAGAACAACTGCCGGACGTAGCTTCGATTGTGACAAATCAGAGAAGAGGAAAGGAACAAGCACTACCGCACCGACTGAAGGTGTGACCATGCTTCATCCTCCTCCGGCTTCATCCAATCTTCAGCAAGAGATTGTTCGCTTAATAAAGCTGTTTCCGAAACTTTCGCAGATGGTTCTGCCTCTAGGATTGTGACCAAAGCCCGCCGCGCTTCTTTCAGCCGGATGTTTTCGAGCAACTGAACCTTTCCTGTTTCATCAATGATCGCTTCGATGGTTTGAATCATAATCTCAACCTCCGCTTACATTTTCCGCATTATCATCGAAATCGGCAAATACTGAACTATTATTATGCCGCAAAAGTGATGCATAACTACGTTATAGGCGGAGTTATGTTGTAGTCCTAAGCAAGATAGAGTAATCCAGTGTACGCCGATTGCACTCAAGTAGTTTACTCACTCTTCTCCGATACGCCAATCGCTCACGGTGCGCAAAATTCTATCGGCGGCTTTGTCCGATGCGTCGCCTGTGCCGAGTCGCGCGGTCGCTTCGCGGAGACGTGTGCGCGCCGCTTGGTTATGAGCGGGGTCGAGCAGTTGGATGAGTTCTGCGGCGAGGCGTTGGGGCGTGAAATCGTTTTGCATTAGTTCGGGAGCGATGCGTTCTTCGGCGATGAGGTTGACGAGTCCGAAATGCTCGGTGTTGATGAGGCGACCCAAAGTGTTCCAGTTGAGCCACGATTCTTTATAGACGATGACGAGCGGCGTGCCGAATATTGCCGCTTCGAGCGTCGCTGTGCCCGATGCGACGGCTGCTGCGTCTGCGGCGGCCAAAGCTTCGTGCGTTGCGCCTTGCACGATGCGCAGACGTTCGCGCAAGAAGCGCGTCTGAGCGTGTCGGCTGTGCAACGTAGCGAGAAGCGGCTCGACTTCGACGGGCGAGCGATTTCCCGCGAGCGCAAGCGCGAACTGCGTTGCGGGGTGAAGTTCTAAAATTTTCAGTGCCGCTTCGAGCATCAACGGTAAATTGCGCGCGAGTTCGAGGCGACGACTGCCGGGCAGAAGCGCGATGACGGGTTGCGCGGGATTCAAATTGTTCGCGCGGCAAAACTCCGCTTTATCAAGGCGCGGCTTCACGCTTCGATTGGCGAGCGGGTGTCCGATGAATTCGACGTGTCCGACGCCGCGCGCTTTATACCACTCCGGCTCAAAGGGAAGGATGGCGAGTAGCAGATCGACATCGCGGGCGATCTGGCGCACGCGATAAGCGCGCCACGCCCAGAGTTGCGGGCTAATATAATAAATGATCTTAAAGCCGCGACGGTGAAGCGCGTGCGCGAGGCGCAAGTTAAATTCCGGCCAATCAACAAGGACAATCGCATCGGGTTTTCGTTCGCTGGCAGCGCGCTTTAGTTGATTAAAGATGCGCCAAAACTTTGGTAACGCGCGCCCTACTTCAAACAAACCTGTGATCGCCAAATCGTCCGTGCGCGCAATCGTCTCGACTCCGGCGCGGCGCATCTCCTCGCCCGTCGCGCCAAAGCATTCGAGTTGCGCATCAGGAATGCTCCCCCGCAGCGAATGAACCAACGCGGCCGCATGATTGTCGCCCGAAGCTTCACCGGCGACGATCATTAAACGTAAGTTTTCACTGTTCGAGTTTGTCTGCACAAAATAAATATAGCAGCAGTCGCTTAATCGCGCGGCGCTAAGCTTCGCTTTGCTTCAACTCGCGCAGTGCTTAACTTGTCGCACCTCGCGGGCGCGTGATAGCATCGGCGCGCTTGTGGGATGCTGAAATTTAACGCTCATCATTTGGAATTATTGAATCAAAGTTGAGTTTTTGGTTTGCTTAAGTTCTCGGAGAGCCTTTTTGTCGAGTCTGTTTTTCGCTAACAAAACATTTTCACCGTGGTTGCTGTTGAGCAAAGCGTGCTGCCTAGTTGTGCTCTGCCTTCTCGCATTGCCTTATGTGCGCGCGCAGCAGACGAATCCGGTTGACAGACAAGTAACGAACCCGATCACAGATACGCCGAACGTCAATCCGACGACGCAGGAACAACCCATCCGCTCGCGCCAATCAGTGCAAGCGCCGGACGGAAGCCTCCTCTCGAATGAACAGCTCGACGTTGACGCCGACAGCGAAGTTATCACGGGAACGAATGCGGCGAATAACCGCGTTGTGGTTTACGAAGGTAACGTTGACGCGCGCATCGGCGTCTATCGTTTGCAAACCGATAAGCTGACGGTTTATACGGCAACTAACCGCGTGATCGCTGAAGGCAACGTCGTCTTTGATCAGCGTTTGGCGAACGGCACGGAGCAGCGCATCACAGGCACGCGCGCCGAATTTAATTACGCGACGAAGCTGGGCTTCTTCCTTAACTCAACCGGCTACACGAACCAGACGCAAGACGGCACGATCATCTATTTCACTGCCGACCGAGTTGAGAAGGTGAGCGCCAATCGCATCGTCGCCTTCAACACGCAGATTACGGCGTGCGATGAGGACGTGCCGAAGTGGAGCTTCAATGCGCGTCAGGCTGAGATCACTTTGAACGACCGCGTGAGAGTGCGCCGCCCGACGTTTCGCGTAAAAGGCATTCCCATTCTCGCGCTTCCGTTCGCTTCGATCTCAATTAAGCGGCAAGACCGCGCTTCCGGTTTCTTGACACCGACTTTTAGCGGTTCGGGCAACAAAGGTTTTCGTCTTTCAAACGCTTACTATCAAACCTTAGGTCGCTCAGCTGACATCACTTTTCGCAACGACATCTACACGCAACGTGGCGTCGGCTTCGGAGCAGACTTGCGCACACGCGCCAACTCTCGCTCGTTCCTAGACATGGGTTTTTACACCGTCAAAGATCGCCTCTTCGGCCCCAAAACGAGCGACGCGAATCCTGATCAAGG
>JACDAW010000270.1 GCA_013695245.1 Pyrinomonadaceae bacterium
GATTGATTCTTTCCCTCTTTCTTGCGCTCCTTTCGTTTTCCTTCTCCGCCACTGCGCAAAGCCGACGCAAACAACCAACGACTGAGATTGCTCCGACGCCGCTTCTCACACGCACTACGACGCGCACCGAAACGCGCCGCCTTAGTTACGGCGGAACGCTCACCTTAACGGGCGCGCCCACAGGTTCGATCACGATTGAGGCGTGGCCGCAAAATGAGATTGAGATTACGGCCGACATCGAACTGCGCGCCCCGCGCGAAGAAGACCTTGCGCGTTTAGCCGCCGTCAACAATTTCGTCGTTGATAAGGACGCCAATCACATCAACATCACGACGACCGGCACACACGACCGCCGCTTTATGCGCCGCACCGACAAAAATTTCCCGAAAGAATTACTGGGCTTGCCTTGGAAGATTGATTACCGCATTCGCGTTCCCGCCTTTACCGACATGGAAATCTACGGCGGGCGCGGCGCGATCAACATCACAAACGTCGAAGGCGCAATCCGCTTAAACGCAGGCGAAAGTCAAACGACGCTCACGCTTACAGGTGGCGGTCTGCTTGCGACCGTCGAACGCGGCTCCGTTCTGTTGCGCGTGCCTGTGCGCAGTTGGCGCGGTCGCGGCGTCGAAGTGCGCCTCGCGCAAGGCGACATGGATGTTGAGCTTGCGCCAAATTTCAATGCTGACATTACGGCTTCAATTCTCCGCACCGGACGCATCGAAAATTCTTACCCGTCACTTCTGCCACGCGAATCTGACCAGCACAGCGCGCCACCAACCGAGCGCAACTTGCAGGCGCGCGCGGGCGCAGGCGGCGCACCCTTCTCTTTCACCGTCGGCGACGGCACGCTCCGCATCAAGCAGTTCGAGAACAAGTAAAAGCTGACTGCTAAATAATCTACTGTCGAACAACAATTTGAGATTGCGATCTCGAATTTGAGTTTCCGGCACTTGAGACTTTGCCTTCCGTTCTTTATGCTCAGAAGCGCTCCTCAAATTTCTATTAACTAATGCGGGGTGCGATCTTCAATTTTCACTTTTCGGAATCAAACTCATGACTGTTAAATCTGATCGTTGGATTCGCCGCATGGCGGAAGAACACAATCTGATCTCGCCTTTCGAGTCTAAACTCGTGCGCGAAGTTGACGGGCGGCGTATCATCTCCGCCGGAGCGTCATCTTACGGCTACGACATGCGCCTTGCCGACGACGGCTTCCGCGTCTTCTCACCCGTCACTGGGCGCGAGATCGATCCCAAACGCTTCGACGAAGAATCTTTAATCGAACCGCCCCTGCGCACTGCCGACGACAACTCGAAATACTATTTGCTTCCGCCGCACTCTTACGGCTTAGGCGTCACCGTCGAAACTTTCCGAATGCCGCGCAAAGTCACCGGCATCGCGCTCGGCAAATCCACTTACGCGCGCGCTGGCCTTCTCGTCAACACCACGCCACTGGAAGCCGGATGGACAGGTCGCCTCGTCGTCGAACTCGCCAACCTCGCCGATCTTCCTTTGCGCGTCTATGTCAACGAAGGCATCGGTCAAGTGATCTTCTTGGAGTCGGACGAAGATTGCGATGTCTCTTACGAAGATCGCGGCGGCAAGTATCAAGGGCAGACGGGATTAACTTATTCGCGTTTGTGAGCCGTAATTCGTTCGGAGGTGAGCATGACGAGCAAAGACACAACGGATTTTCAGCAGGCGCTCCAGTCGCCCGTGCGCGCTTACCAAGAAGGCTTAGATTTTTTTATGGGCAAAGGCATCTTGAATGAAACGATCCGCCGTATCGCGGCTGAACTCGAAGAGAAGGGCATCGCTTACAGCGTCATCGGCGCGTTGGCGCTTAATCAACATGGATACCGTCGCTTCACCGAAGATATTGATCTTCTCATGACGCTGGAAGGATTAAAGCGTTTCCGCAAAGAACTCGTCGGGCTAGGCTATCGTCTGGCGTTTCCGAGCGCGACGAGAAAGTTTCTCACGACCGCCGAGAACGTCCCCGTCGAAGTCATCACAAGCGGCGAATATCCGGGCGACGGACTGCCGAAACCGATCCAATTCCACGACCCGGAGCAAGATTACGTTGTGATTGACGGCATTAAGACTGTCACGTTAGAGAAGTTGATTGAACTAAAACTCGCTTCCGGCATTAGTGCGCCTGACCGATTGAAAGATTTAGCCGACGTGCAAGAGTTGATCAAATTGAAAAACTTAGATGCCGATTTCGTGTCGCATCTCAGTCCTTACGTGCGCGAAAAGTTTACGGAACTGCAACGCGCTGTCGTGCAAGCCCGCGTACGTGACCGCGACGAACCTTAACCCGCAAGTAACTGTTCTACAACCTCTGCTTCGCCGCGTGCCATTCCGTTTCGGCTTCCTGCCGCGCTGCTTGCTAAAACCTGAAACCGAGTTCCGACCATTGTTTTCTGGCGGCAAGTCGAGCGGCGCTGTTAATTCGTAGCTGTCGGATCGTGGCGCGTCTCGTTGCAGTTAATTCTTTTATTTCTCCGATGTCTTCAGCGATTGAAAGATGCGCTGTTGCGTGCGTCTGTTCATCAAAAGCAGAAACGGAAGATGCCTCAACTAACACAAGTCGAGATTAGACAAAACGCCGTCGCTTTCGTTCACGAATGGAGGGACGGGACGTGCGAGCGCGCCGAAGCGCAAAGTTTCTGGAATGAGTTTTTGGAATCTTTGGCGTCAAGCGCAGGCGCGTCGCCGTGTTTGAAAAGGCGGTGAAGAAAACAGGTGGCAAATTCGGCGCGATTGATCTTTTCTGGCGCGGCGTGCTGCTCGTCGAACACAAATCGCCGAACGAGAGACGCTCAAATTTAACCGACGACGCTAATATTTAAAGTCTTCAAGAAACGCCATTGCGCCCCTCAATCAACCGATCAATCTTTTCGGAGAGCCGATTAACAGTTTCTTCCGTGCGAATCTGCGCATCTGCTAAAGCTGCAATACGCGCATCGGAGTTAGCCGCCGCCGATTCAGTTCTAATCTGCGCATCAGCTAAGGCTGCAATGCGCGCTTCAGAATTAGCTTGCGCCACTTCGGTGTCGGCTTGCACCTCCTCCGTTCTGATCTGCGCGTCGGCTAAAGCGGCGATAGAACGGTTCGCTTCATGAAACATATCTTCGTGCTCGTCTAACCGCTCATCATGGCGGCGTATCATCTCAGTTAAAATTTGTGTGTAGCGGCGCACGTCCGCCGAAAACTCTTCCAACTTAATAATACGCTCATCAATGCTCATCGCTTGCGGCTGCCTTTCTTCCAAACAACATTTTCATATAGTTTAGCAGATGGGAAATTTTGTCTGTAGTGGAAAATGCAGCGGTTAAATGCAGAGACTTTCGCGTCGCCGCAAGTTATGAGATAAACTTAGTTACACCGAATGAACATTTGCAATTTCAGCATAACTTTTGAAAATGATTCACTCATATCGCGGAAAACTCCCCCAAATTCATCCGACCGCCTACGTTGAAGCGAGCGCGCAGGTGATCGGCGATGTTGTTGTGGGCGAACACGCAAGCGTGTGGTTTAACGCGGTCGTGCGCGGCGATGTTTACTACATTCGCATCGGGGCGCGGACGAACATTCAGGATGGCACAGTTGTTCACGTCTCGAACGGGACGCACGCGACCGTCTTAGAGGATGAGGTGACGGTGGGGCATAACGCGACGTTGCACGGTTGTTATGTTGAGCGCGGGTGTCTCGTCGGCATGGGTTCGATTGTGATGGATGGGGCGCGCATCGGTGAGCGTTCGATTGTTGGGGCGGGCGCGCTCGTCTCTCCGGGAACGATTGTTCCGCCGCGTTCGCTTGTTTTGGGTGCGCCCGCGAAGGTGAAGCGGCAGTTGACGGATGAAGAGGTCGCGGGGCTTGATGCGTATTGGCAAAACTACATCGAGTATAAGCGCATCTACATCGAAGAAGAGTTGGAACAGACGCGAAGATTGTTTGATGATTCGGTTTAGCTTTTGTAGAAAGCACTGAGAAGAATAGCCGAACGGTTTACAGGATAGAGGAAAGAAAGGTGGCGAAAACACAACCGGCGCGCGGGATGCGCGATTTTTTGCCCGCCGATGTCAGGCGGCGCGAGTATGTGATCGGGGTGATCAGAGGAGTTTATGAGCGCTACGGCTTTGAGCCGTTGGAGACTCCTGAAGTTGATAAGATCGAGACGCTGTTGGGGAAGTACGGCGAAGAAGGCAATCAACTGATCTTTAAAATCCTGAAGCGCGGCGAAGGCGAAAGCACGGGCGAAGCCGATCTCGCGCTGCGTTATGATTTAACCGTGCCGCTTGCGCGTGTTGTCGCGGAACATCGAGAGCGGTTGCCGAAGTTTTTCAAACGCTACCAGATTCAACCCGTGTGGCGCGCGGATCGTCCGGCGCGCGGAAGGTTCAGGGAGTTTTATCAGTGCGACGTTGACGCGATTGGCTCACGTTCGATGACGGTTGAAGCGGAACTTTGCGCGGCGGCAGGCGAGGCGTTAGAGCGTTTGGGGTTTCGTAACTTCACGATCCGGCTTAATCATCGTCGTGCGTTAACAGCGTTGCTTGAAGCGGCAGGGATTGCGAATGACAAGCAGGCGGACGCGCTCGTCGCGCTCGACAAACTCGATAAGATCGGGCGCGCGGGTGTCGGTGTAGAGTTTAACGAACGCGGTATTAAGCCGCAGGCAGGCGAGCGGTTGCTGGACTTTTTCGAGGGAGTGCGCGCGCTCGAACATGCAGCGGAGTTTATTGACGTTGACGAAGACGCAATCGGAGGAGATGCGCAGGCGTTGAATCGCGCGGTGCTCGGACGCCTTGTTGAGTTTATCGGCGACCATGAAGCGGGTGCGCAAGGGATTGAAGAACTGCGCTCAATTCTTTTGTATGCGGAAGCGGGTGGAGCGGGGAAGCGCATCCGCATTGATCCATCTTTAGCGCGTGGGCTGTCTTATTACACAGGCGCGATCATGGAGATCAACGTTCCCGATCTGGCGGGGAGTCTCGGCGGCGGCGGGCGCTACGATAATCTTGTCGGCATCTTCTCAGGGCGCGAAGTTCCAGCGTGCGGTTTCTCTCTTGGCTTGGAGCGCATTATCGTTGTGATGACGGAGAAGGAGATGTTTCCGCCTCAGTACGCAAACGCTTCTCCGGCGGATGTGATGGTCGCCGTCTGGGACGAAGATGCGACGACGGACGCGCTGGCGCTTGCGCGCGAACTGCGCGCTGCCGATCTGCGCGTCGAATTTTACCCGGAAGCTGACAAGGTGAAGAATCAATTCAAGTATGCTTCAACGCGCGGCGTGCGCTTCGTCGCCATCATCGGGCCTGATGAGAAGGCGCGCGGCGAAGTTGCGATCAAAGATATGCAGACGGGCGAGCAGCAGAATGTGAGGCGCGAGACAACAGGCGCGACATTGAACGAGAGATTAAGGAAATGATGAGCGAAGAGAATGGAGCAAAGTAAATTTTGTTGTTAATTCGTCGCCGGTTAATTCTAAGGGATTGTTATGCTCGATAATTTAGGAGATTTGCAACGCACGCACTCTTGTGGCGCGTTGCGTTTGGAACACGTCGGTCGAAGTGTGACGTTGATGGGCTGGGTGGCGCGGCGGCGCGACTTCGGGCCGCTGACGTTTTTCGATCTGCGCGACCGTGATGGAATCACGCAAGTCGTCTTTAACGAAGAGACGGCGAGAGAAGCGCACGCGCGGGCGAAAGAGGTGCGCGGTGAGTTTGTGATCGCCGCGACGGGCATGGTCGTTGAGCGCGCGGAAGGACAGCGCAATCCGAAGATCGCGACGGGCGAGGTGGAAGTGCAGGCGAGTGAAATTTTGATCCTCAACGACGCGCGCACGCTGCCGTTTCAACTTGAGGTCGCTTCGCCTTCGGAAGCTCTGGCGAGCGAAGAGTTGCGTCTGCGTTATCGTTATCTTGATCTGCGTCGCCCGCAGCTTCAAGCAAACATACGTCTGCGCCATCATGTTGTGCAAGAGATTCGGCGTTACATGGACGAGCAGGGTTTTACCGAGATCGAAACGCCGATCCTAATCAAATCAACGCCGGAGGGCGCGCGCGACTACGTTGTGCCGTCGCGCCTGCATCCCGGCCACTTCTACGCCCTGCCGCAGTCGCCGCAACTCTTCAAACAGCTTTGCATGATCGCCGGACTCGATAAATATTTCCAGATCGCGCGCTGCTTCCGCGACGAAGATTTGCGCGCCGACCGCCAGCCGGAGTTCACGCAGTTAGACGTGGAAATGAGCTTTGCGACGACGGAGCAAATCTACACTTTGATCGAAGGTTTGTTTGCGCGCGTGTTTCAGAGCTCGATAGGTGTTGAACTGCCCGCGCCGTTTCCGCGTCTTTCCTACGTCGAAGCGATGCGGCGCTACGGATCGGATAAACCCGATCTGCGTTTCGGCATGGAGTTGCAAGACCTCTCCACTGCGCTTGAGGGAACAACGTTCGCACCGTTTGCGTCGGCGCTTGAAGCGGGCGGCGCAATTAAGGGCTTGGTCGTCACTGGCGGCGCGCACCTTTCGCGTAAACAGCTCGACGAACTGCAAGAGCACGCGAAGCGTTACGGAGCGGGCGCGCTCGCGTGGATCAAGCTTGGCGATGAATTATCGTCGTCGCTACTCAAAGCACTCGGCGAAGAAACGATCAAACGTTTAGCAGAACAGGCGGGCGCACAGTCGGGCGACGCGGTGCTCGTCGTTGCGGGTAAAACGAAGACAGTGGCAGCGGCACTCGGCGCTTTGCGCAACGAGATCGCCAAGCGCGAAAAGCTGATTCCTGAAAACACTTTTGCGCCGCTCTGGGTGACGGAGTTCCCGATGTTTGAGTTTCACGAAGACGATGGGCGCTACTACGCGATGCACCATCCGTTTACGTCGCCTCTGGATGAAGACTTGCCGCTCCTTGAACGCGCCGTTGAAGGCGGCGAAACCGAACTGCTCGGCAAGCTTCGCGCGAAGGCTTATGATCCGGTCATTAACGGCGTGGAGTTGGCGAGCGGCTCGATTCGTATTCATCGGCGCGACGTGCAGCGTTTGATCTTCAAAGCTTTGGGAATGTCGGAAGAAGAAGCGCGCTCACGTTTCGGTTTCTTCCTCGACGCGCTGGAATACGGCACGCCGCCGCACGGTGGCATCGCGCCCGGCATCGAGCGTTTGATGATGGTGCTCACGGGAACGGATAACATCCGCGACGTGATGGCGTTTCCGAAAACCGCGTCGGCCGCCGACTTGATGATTGATGCGCCCGGTGAAGTTGATGCAGAGCTACTAAAAGAGTTACGCATTAAGCTCGTCGAAGATTAAAGATGTGAACGAAGAAAACGCGAGTTCTAGGAGCGTTGTTTTGTGGCGCGCGCATGTTAATGAAATCTGCGCGCACGCGAGCGCGGCAAGCCCGGAGGAATGTTGCGGACTCGTCGGCGGGCGCGACTGTATGGCGCACAAAGTTTATCCGCTTGAAAACGTTGCCTCCAATCCGCTCACGGGTTATGAAGCTGCGCCGCAAGATTTGTTTCGCGCGCAGAGAGAGATGCGCGAGCGCGGCGAGAGACTTTTAGCGATTTATCATTCGCATCCGCGCCAAGTTGACCCCACACCTTCCGCGACTGATGTAAGACTAGCTTATTACCCGTCGGCCGTGTATTTCATCATCGGACTCGGCGGCGATGCGCCCGTGTTGAGAGCCTTTCGTTTGTATGAACGTGGGGGGTGCTGGGAGCGAGTTGAGTATAAGATTGTGGGCGAGTAGAATTTTGTGTGAACCGCGAGCGCGATTCGCTCGTAAGAACGTTATGTGAATACACTGATGGAAGAGAATCGAAGCAAATACAATACTGATCCGCTTGACCCGGAATTTGCGCGCCGCACAGATGAGATGCGGAGCCAGCCGACGGGGGAAACGCGCGTTCACAACAACAGCGTGACCGAAGCTCCAACCAGACACCTTTACGAGCCGCCATCTTCGTATCCTTCCGTGTACGCCCCGCCGACCACGTATCAAGCGCCGCTGCCGCGAGCACATGAGCGCGTGGCTGCGCCGACGGTTCAGCCATCATCGTATTCCAATGGTGCGTCAACGCCTCCGTCGTCGCGTACTATCAAAGGCATCAGCCTGCCGGAAAACGTGGCGATGACTTTGCCTTACATCCCGTTTTTTATCGGCGCAGCTTTTGCCGCCATCGAACTTTTCCTTGTGCCGCGCACGGAATCGCGCACGCGCTTTCACGCCGCGCAAGCCCTGAGCTTGCACTTGGCGGTAATGGCCGCCGGATTCATTTTGCGCATCGTCCATGGGGTCGCGTCGGGCGCGTTCGGCGGTTTCTCTTCGAGAATGGTTTGGCTTTTCTGGTCAATGTTTTCGCTGGCGACAACAATCTACTTCGTCGTCTCGCTCATCCGTGTGTGGAAGGGCGAGGAGCATCACATCGAACCGCTTGCCGACCTCACACGTTTTCTTAACGAGAAACTCGAACCGCGCAAATTAAAATAGATATGCACAACCTCCGCGTCCTGTGTTAATCTCTTCTGTGGGTCGTTTACCCGCGACCGTCATCCCTCTATCCGCCCCGAATTTATCATTTGACGAAAATGCAAATTCTCCTCTTTGCGGCAGTTCAAGTCTAAGGAAGCAGTTCGGTCAACAAGCAGCGAACCGGGTTGCGCAAAACCACATCTTCGCCCGTAAAATCAGAGAAACGAGCAAAAGCCAACCTCCGCGTGTTACCGTTCATCAAAAGAGTTGACCCAAACGTGAAATTCTTGCTACGGGCGTTTGGCAAAAAGACAATTGGCGCATCCTCCCCTTGCGCGGGCGAGAGTTAAGCTTCGCTCTTCCTTAAAAATCGAATCGGGGGATGCCTTACAAGTACGAGCGGCGCTCATCCCCATTTTAAACAGGGTTCGCGCCGCTTCTGGTTTTTGCCATTAACAAACGCGCACATTTCTTGTGGCGCGTCCTGCATGGAGGAACGAAAAATATGACCGCAAGCAACAAACGCCACATTACTCGCGCGGTGTCGGCGTGGTTGGTGATATTAGCCATCTACGCTGCGCCGATGTCGGCTTTCGCGCAGACGCGAATTAGTCTTCGTCCTAATCGTTATAAAGTTTCGGACGACGTGCAAGCCGGACGCCAAGCGGCCGCCGAAGTCGAAAGACAGTTGCCGCTCTTGCGCGACGGTTACGTGGATAACTACATTGATCGCATCGGGCGACAGCTCGTTAACGCGATCCCGTCGGAATTTCAACATCCTGAATTTCGCTATACGTTTACGGTCGTCAACGTGCGCGACGTGAACGCTTTCGCACTTCCGGGCGGGCCGATGTATGGCAATCGCGGCCTCATTGACATTGCGCACAACGAAGGCGAACTCGCGGGCGTGATGGCGCACGAGCTAAGTCACGTTGCCTTGCGTCACGGCACTGTACAAGCGACGAAGGCGCAGAAGTACGGTTTGCTCGCAGGCGTTGCAGGCATCGTCGGCACGATCCTCGGTGGCCCTGCCG
>JACDAW010000284.1 GCA_013695245.1 Pyrinomonadaceae bacterium
CCGCAGTTTCAGCCGCCACATTCGGACGCAACTTGAAATCGCCCGTATAAACAAGCCGCTCGCCTTCCGCTTCAACAAGTACCTGCGCCGAGCCGAGACAATGCCCGGCCGGATAAAACGTCAAAGCGTAACGCCCGTAGTCGCGTCGTTCGCCATAACGAAGCGTCTCGATTATCGCCTCATTGTTTCTATCAACGCGGTGGCGAAAGATGCGCGCCGTCTCCGGCGTCGAGATGATCGCGCGGTGCTCCGCCGTGTGATCGGAGTGCGCGTGCGAGATCACGCAGCGTTCGCGTCCCTCTTGCGCGTCGAACCAGAGATCGAGATCGGGCAGATATAATCCGTCGCGGTACTCAACTCTCAACATGTGTCGCGCCCTCGCCCGAATCCGCCGACGCGAACTCTATTTCGCCATCGGGAAATCATTCGCATTCTTTTCCACAATAAACTGTAAAGCTATTATACGATAGCAAGACGAATGCGCGCACCGCGCCAATTACAAACATGAACATCAACAACCACGACGACGAAACTCGCCAAGCCGCACAACAATCTCCCACAATTGATCTCGCCGCTCGTGCCGACTCCGCTCAGCCACAACTCAGCCCGCGACGCCGCGCAGCGCAACGGCTTTTACGCGCCGAGATTCGCTACGCGGCCGCGCTCGCCGCGTTTACGTTACTCGCCGTGTTCGCGCATTTCTACAGCTACTTCGGCTGGGACTTACGCGCCGAACGCGCACTGCAATCGCTCGCCATACCCGGACTCGAAGCGTTGATGCGTTTCGTTTCCTTCTTCGGCAACACGTGGCATCCGCACGCGATCACCGCGATCACGCTTTCTCTGTTCCTCTACTTTCGTCGTCGTAGCGAGGCGGCCGCTCTACTTTTAAGCGCGGGCGGATGCGCCATCGTCAACTCGCTCGCCAAAATCCTGATCGCCCGCCCGCGTCCGACGGCTGATCTCGTCCGCGTCTTTCGTGACGTTCCCACGCAAAGCTTCCCTTCCGGTCACGTCACGTTCTACGTCTGCTACTTCGGCTTTCTCTTCTTCACCGCCTATGCCCTGCTCCCCCGCGCTTCATCCGTCCGACGCCTTGCACTCGCGGCCTTTTTTCTTCCCGTCTTACTCGTCGGCTTCTCCCGCGTTTATCTCGGCGCGCATTGGCCAAGCGACACCATCGGCGCATATCTCCTAAGCGGCGTCTGGCTCGCCTTCTCGCTGCACATGTACCGCCACTGGAAAGAACGCGCGACGTTCCACGCCAAATCCGACGGCCAATCAACCACTGGATAACAACGTGATGATGGATGTTATATTGTAATTTCGCAGCATAGTAATAGTTGGCGTCTTCTCGATAATGAAAACTCTAAATATCATTATTTACTGTATGGCTTTCACCGCATTTGTTGCATTGCCATTCTTAATTGTGAACTGGATTAGATTCATGGTTGAACGTGCGAGCAAAGGCAAACAGCTTGCTAAATTCCCTTATAAAAGTGTTGGCTTCTTCATCGTTTCTATTATCGTTGCAGTAATTCTAGTCCAAGTAAGCGCATCATTAGCCCGCGAGAAAGCATTAAATTATCTGAATAGATTATCAGGCGATTATAAGTTAAAGATAAATGATCAATCTGTTCCCGAAAATGAATATTCCCAAATTATACCTGCGCTTTCGAGCATCGCCGATCAGCTAGCTCATCACTCTCATACAACCACACGTATTCGAGTTGAGATTGAGAGCGGTAATAGAGTATTGAGATTAGAACTGGGAAGAGATTCAGATCGCCCACAGGAATATTGGGTTTTCTATCCTGATTATGGCGTCACATCCGACAATGAAATTGGGCGGATTACAACACATGCTTTTGATAAATATAAGTAATGAGATAAACATTCGGTTATGAAAAGGCGATGCCTAGCAACTCGTTGAACCTGACCGGGATTAACTTGCCTTTCATCCGCAAGACATGGATGCTTGGTTAAATGCTTCCTGACGAATTAAGTCAAGCGTTATACTGCTTCGCGTTAAGTATGTAACCCAAGCATTATGAATATACCTGTGTTTGCTACTATCCTTTGCGCCTTTTTGCTTCTCTCGGAAATGTGGCTGAATCGCCCATGGCGGCGCAGGAAAGATGTCGTGCGAAATTGTGATAAACATTCGTTGGAGATTGTCGCGCTGGCGAGTTTGTCAGTGCCGTTCGGTATCTACGCGGGATTCACGCATGTTGGACGAATAGAATCGGGAAGAATGTTTTTTGCGCTGGCTGGAACAGTTTTGGCGCTTGTTGGAGTAATAATTAGGCAGCGAGCGGTTCACACTTTGAAGCAGTATTTTACGCTCAACGTCACTATCTTGGACGATCACCGGATTGTGAAGCGCGGTTTGTATAAAACGATCCGGCATCCATCTTACACGGGCTACTTGCTTCGCTACTTCGGCGGCGGGTTGGCGTTCGCTAATTGGCTCAGTTTGCTTTTAATTTTTCTGCCGACGCTTGCGGCGATCTTGTACCGGATGCGCGTTGAAGAGGAAGCTTTGACGGAAACGTTTGGCAGTGAATACACGGATTATCTCAAACACACGAAGCGTTTGATCCCGAAAATATATTGAAAAATTTGAGATGAAACGGCTATTTACGTTTCTGCGCTCGCGCTGCGCGTTTCCTGTCCATCTCCAACTGCATTCGCTCCACTTCTTTCAATCCTGCTTTCCTCGCCTTGATCGCCAACTTCAAAGCCGCCGCTTCGCTGCGCCCATCAGGAGAGTAGTGAAACTTTCTATTGATCTGTTGACCGTCGGGCAAAACCCAGCCCGCCTGCCACACTTCGTAATAATATCCACGCTTAGTCGAGTGTGTTTTGTGAATGCCCGCGTAGCCGCTCGTGTTGCGCGAGTTTGTGCGATTAAACATATTGCCGCGCACGCTCGGCGGATACTGTCGCAACAATTCGTCTCGATACTCTTTTGCGCGGCGCAGCGCGTTCGTCTTGCCGCCGTATGTGCCATCGTAGAAAAACCTCTGAAACTTCTCGCCGTCGCGCATCATCCTCACCAACCAGCCATGTTGATTCTTTTTTTCCTGATCAACGCGACTGATGTTACGCAAACTTTTCTCTCGCTTCATGTGTTCCGCCTTCGCTTACAAATCGTTTAAGACGACAACAAAATATCAGGATGGTTCCGCTATTGCAATCGCCTCGCGCGGGCGCAGCATTCAAATTAAGTTTTAACAAACTACGATTTTCTTCCGGCGGCGACAGAAGCTTGCGGCACGAGGCGCCAATTGTTTGTCGGTTCTGCCGGAACGAGTTTGTTGCGCTCGACCCAATCAATGATCAACTCCCGTATCTCTTCGCTCGACCGATAAAGCACCGGCGCATCCTTGTACATCGTGTATCCGCCGCCGCCGTTGACGCGGTAATTGTTTGTCGCAAGGCGAAACTTCTGCGTCGGCGTTACGGGAAGATTCTTGAAGCGTAAATTTTCGATACGCTCTCCAATCGGCTTCGCAAGATTGATGTCGTAAGTTACGCCTTCGGCGATGTCGAAGTTGTAGCCGGGAATCTTCTCGTCAACGAGATCGGCGACTGGCTTGTTCGGAACGTAAGCGCCGAAATACTTTGCGGAATGCTCAAGCGCATCTTTCAATTGCTTGCCTGTCACTTCTAAAACGACCAAAGTATTTTCATATTCGTAAAGCCCGGCGATGTCGCGCACCGTTACATTGCCTTGAGGAAGATGCGCTTGCGGGTTGAAGCTCGCCGCCATCGAAACGTCGGCACGTCCCGCGTCCAACTGCACGCGGTGAATGAGATCGAGAATCGCGGCATCACGAAAGCGTGCATCCTTCGCGGAGAGTTCGGCGGGCGAAGTGCCGATCACACGCGAGAGCCAAGCCTGTGTCTCGCGGTCGTAAGGCGCGGCGATGCGCGCTATTTCCGCGTCAACTTCCGTCGCATCAGTAATGGGAATCGTGCGCGCTCCCTTCGCTGAAACGCGCCAACGATTGTTTGACGCATCGCGCTCAAGATAAATGTCCGTGCGTGCGACGCGACGCGCCCACTTGTCAGCCTGTGTCAGTAACACGCCGTTGATAAACATGGACGGAACTTCGCGGTGCGTGTGTCCCATCGTGATCACGTCAACGCCCGGAACAGACTCGGCAATCGCAATCGCGGCGTTTTCGTTCTTCACCTGTCCGGGACTGATCTCGCCCGTGCGCAAATCGCGCTCCAGTCCCATGTGCATCGCAATCACAACCAAATCCACCTTCTCCTTCTCGCGCAACACGCCGACCCACTTGCGCGCTTCCGAGACGGTTTCGCGGAACTCTAGCCCCGCGTAGTTCTCTTTATTCTCCCAAGCCGGAATGCCCGGCGTCGTAAGTCCTAAGACGCCGACGCGCACGCCGTTTAATTCCTTGACGATGTAGGGCGTGAAAACCGTTTCGTTCGTGCCCGTCTTGTAAGTGTTAGCTGAAAGCCATGCGAAATTGGCTTCGCCACGAGCTTTGTTGAGCACGGGAAGTCCGAAGTTGTATTCATGATTGCCGACGGCCATCGCGTCATAATTCATCGCATTCATGGCGAGCATCACGGGATCGGGCGGCGCGTTATTCTTTTTATTGTGATAGTAAACGAGCGGCGTGCCTTGAATCGTGTCGCCGGAATCAATGAGCAGCGAGTTAGGATTCTCCTTGCGCGCCGCGCGCACGATGCTTGCGGCTTGCGCTAAGCCGCGCGCATCGCGCTTATCGGTGTAGTAATCAATAGGCAGGATGTTGCCGTGCAAATCCGTTGTCGAAAGGATCGTTACCCACGCGCGCTGCGGAGTTTGCCCGCCTTGCGCGTTGACGATAACAATGCTGCCCGACGACCACGTGAAAACCAGCGCGCACGCCGCAAGCAGCACGAAAAGCGTTAACGATCCTGCGGAAAAGAACTTTCTTGTATTCAAATGATAGAGACGTGTCATAGAATTCTCCCTCGCAACTCTCCTGCACTTTCAACAAACGTTGACTTTGAGTTCGATCAGTTCTCAACCATGAAAACAAACTTCGGCTTTCGCTTCACGCATAAAGTATTAAGATTCCGGTTCGGCGTTTTAATTTGCCTTGCAGCTTTCACGCACTCAAGTCTCGCGCAGCAATCGCCTCCGTCGAATCAAACCGCATCGCCCGTCATCACCGCACCGGAACTTGAGAACTTGTTGACGCTGGGCGGCACGCGCATCCTCGAATATGGAGATGCGTTTAGGAATTTGCTTGCCGAAGAAACTCAGACAACGGAAGTTTACAACAACTCAGGTCAACTTACGCGCAGCCGCCGGATCGTCTCCGATTTGATCATTTACCAATCGCAACTTGATCCCAAGCGGGTGGCTGAATATCGCAACGTGCGTGAAGTTGACAATCGCCTTATCGCCGAACGAGATAAGCGCGTTCTGAATCTCTTCGAGCGTCTGGCGAAAGCCGAAAACGTTGAGGAAGAACTCAAGCGCATTAAACGCGAAGGCTCGCGCTATAATCTTAACTACAGATTCGTAGGACTGACAATGAATCAAGGCTTTGCGCTAACAGAAAACTTGCGCCCCGCGTTTCGCTTGGAAGCAATCGGGAACGAAGCGGTGAACGGGCATGAAACGATTATCGTTCGCTTCCAGCAGATCGTCTCTAATCCTGACATCAAATCGAAAGTTTCGTTGCATAAATCGCTTGAACCATCCAACCCGCTTTATCGCGGACGACTCTAGCTCGACCGTCGCACCGGGCAAATCTGGCGCGAAGAAACCGAACTGACCATTCAACCGCCGAGCTATGCGGAACCGCTCGTCCTCATCCGCACAGACATCTTTTACGCTCCGAGCGATTTCAAAATCTTAGTTCCCCGCCGCGCCGTCGGTGAGTTCTTCAATCAGTTTAAACTCGGCGCAAACCGCGTCCTCATGCCCTCAATCGGCGGGCGCATTACGCTCGAATATAAAAACTTCCGACGCTTCAACGTCACCTCCCAAGAAGGCGCGCTCACGCCGCAACAGCCACGTTAATTCGCGTTCATCTTATTGTTGTAAGAACGAGCTGCGTGTCGCGCGCGATAAATAAACTAGGCGCGACTAAGCACGATAAAAACCGTGCTCGCCCGTGCTAATTTCGGCACATTCTTTTTCGATTCTTACGTCTCATGCACAATGTCAGGAGTTGACCTGAAGCTCCGTGTTGAGCGATGCTACATTTTATCTGAAACTAACTAATCCACGCGATCTTAAAGTCAACTAATTATGAGCAGAACTGAAATGAGCCACACCAACGCCGAACTGTCCGTAGGCGCGCCGCTGACCGTGCTTTCGGAAGATGAAGAGATGTTTCGCGCATCGGTGCGCGAGTTTGCCGAAGGCGAGATTCGCCCGCGCGTCGAAGCGATGGAAGAACATGCGAAACTTGATCCGGCGCTCATCAAACATTGCTTCGAGCTTGGCTTGATGAGCATCGAAGTACCCGAAGAACATGGCGGCGCGGGCGGTTCGTTCTTCAACGCGATCATCGCCGTCGAGGAAATCTCGCGCGTTGATCCTTCGGTCGGCGTGCTCGTTGACGTGCAGAATACTTTAGTCGCCAATGCTTTTTTGCGCTACGGTAACGATGCGCAGAAACAAAATTATCTGCCGCAGCTTGCGGAGAATAAAGTCGGCGCGTATTGCTTATCGGAAGCCGGAAGCGGGTCGGACGCATTTGCAATGCAGACGCGCGCCGTCGAAGATGGCGACTCTTTTGTTATCAACGGTCGCAAGCTGTGGATTACCAACGGCAACGAAGCGGAAATCTTTATCGTCTTCGCTAACGCGAACCCTGAAGCCGGTTATCGCGGCATCACCGCTTTCATCGTCGAAAAGAACACGCCCGGTTTTTCGGTCGGCAAAAAGGAAAACAAACTCGGCATCCGCGCGTCATCCACAACCGAAGTTATTTTGGAAGATGTGCGCGTGCCGAAAGAAAACGTCCTCGGCGAGTTCGGGAAAGGTTACAAAGTTTCAATCGAGACTTTGAACGAGGGACGCATCGGCATCGGTGCGCAAATGGTGGGACTCGCGCAGGGCGCGCTGGACGCGGCGATAGGCTACACGGCCGAGCGCCAGCAATTCGGCAAAGCGATCAATAATTTCCAAGGTGTGCAGTTTACGCTCGCTGAAATGGCGACGCAGCTTGAGGCCGCGCGCCTGCTCGTCTATAACGCCGCCAGATTGAAAGACGCGCGCCGCAACTTCGTCAAAGAAGCGGCGATAGCGAAGCTCTACTCTTCGCGCGCCGCCGAGTTTATTTCCTCCAAAGCGATTGAACTCTTCGGGGGCTACGGCTTCGTCAAAGATTACCCCGTTGAAAAATTCTGGCGCGACTCGAAGATCGGCGCGATCTATGAAGGCACGACGAATATGCAACTGCAAACCATCGCTAAATTGATCACGCAAGGAAAGCAACCGCTCGTTCCTTAAGAAATTGAGACATCAATTCATTGTTCGTTTGATTGATGAAGCACTGAATAAATGAGTGAATTAAGTCATGGCAGCATCGCGCATTGAAACTTTCCAACAGATGCTCGAAGGCGATCCCGAAAACACGATGGTGCGTTTCGGATTGGCGAACGAGCTTCTAAAAGCCGAACGTTACAATGAAGCCATCGCTGCGTTTAACGATTACCTTTTGCGCGCCGATGATGAGGGCGCGGCTTTCGGAATGCTCGCCCGCGCGCTCGAAAAGCTAGATCGCCGCGCCGAAGCGCGCGCGGCATACGAACGCGGGATCGAAGCGGCGGAAGCGCACGGACACCCTTCGATGGCGGAAGATTACCGTCTGACACTTCAGACTGATTACGAAGATTAGAATTCAGGAATTAACCAGCTAGGAGACAAAGAATAGTGGCAACTGAATTGAAACAGCGCGAGTATCGCGGACTTTTGAGCGACGAGATGATCTCGATCTATCGCACGATGTACACCTCGCGGCGCATTGATGATAAAGAGATTCAGCTCAAAGGGCAAAACAAAATCTTCTTTCAAATCAGCGGTGCGGGACACGAAGCCGTTTTAGTTGCCGCGGCGATGGCCTTGAAGCCCACTTACGATTGGTTCTACCCTTACTACCGCGACCGCGCCCTCTGTCTCCAACTCGGTATGACTCCTTTGGAGCAACTCTTGTCGGCCGTCGGCGCAGAAGCCGATCCGAACTCGCATGGGCGTCAGATGCCCTCGCACTGGGGGCACAAGGAACTTAATATCGTTTCGCAATCGTCGCCAACTGGCACGCAGTTCCTTCAAGCCGTCGGGTGCGCCGAAGCCGCTTATCGCGCCACACTCGTCGAAGAACTCAAAGAGCACGTGCGCGGATTTCAAAGCGATGAAGTTGTTTACGTTTCGACTGGCGACGGAACGACGAGCGAGGGCGAATTTTGGGAAGCGTTGAATACAGCGTGCAATTTGAAACTGCCCGTGTTCTTTCTTGTTGAAGATAACGGTTATGCGATCAGCGTTCCGGTCGAGGTGCAAACGGCGGGCGGCGATGTCTCAAAACTTGTTTCCGGCTTTCCCGATCTCTACATTCAAAAGTGCGACGGCACAGACCCGGTTGAATCTTTGGAAACGTGCCGCCGTGCGGTTGACTACTGCCGAGCGCGAAAGGGGCCCGCGCTCGTCCATGCGAAAGTGATCCGCCCGTATTCACACTCTCTGTCGGATGACGAAAAACTTTATCGCCCCGATGAAGAGCGAACGTCGGACGCCGAGCGCGATCCCGTCAAGCGTTTCGGCGCGCTCCTCGTCGAAGAAGAAATCCTCACGCAAGACGATTTACAGAAAATCAAAGATGAAGTTGACCGTGAGGTAAACGAAGCGGCGGACATCGCGTTAGCATCTCCGCAACCTGCGCCGGAGACGGCGACACATTACGTTTTTTCAAGCGAGATCGATCCGCGCTCGAAAGATTTTGACACGGAAGCGGGCGCAGAGCTTTCAGGCAATGCTGGCACGATGGTTGATTTGATCAATCGCTGTTTGCACACGGAGATGGAGCGCGATCCGCGCATCGTCGTCTTCGGCGAAGACGTGGCGGACGTGTCGCGCGAAGAGCATCTCGGCAAGGTGAAAGGCAAGGGCGGCGTCTTTAAAGTTACGGCAAACTTGCAAAGGAAGTTCGGTTCGGCGCGCGTCTTTAATTCACCGCTTGCGGAAGCGAACATCGTCGGGCGCGCCATCGGCATGGCGACGCGGGGTTTGAAGCCTGTCATTGAGATTCAATTCTTCGATTACATCTGGCCTGCGTTTCATCAAATCCGCAATGAACTCGCTTTGATGCGTTGGCGCTCCGCCGGAGACTTCACAGCGCCCGTGGTGATGCGCGTCCCCGTCGGCGGCTACTTGAAAGGCGGCGCGATCTACCATTCACAATCCGGCACGACGCTGTTCGCCCACACGCCCGGCTTGCGCATCTGCTATCCGTCAAACGCGCTCGACGCAAACGGGTTGCTGCGCACCGCGATCCGCTCCGATGATCCGGTGCTCTTTCTCGAACATAAGCATCTTTACCGTCAGGCATACAACAAATCGCAATATCCAGCGGACGATTTTATGATCCCCTTCGGTAAAGCGAAGACGGTGCGCGAGGGCACGGACATTTCCATCATTACCTACGGCGCGCTCGTGCAGCGTTCGCTCGTCGCGGCGAAGAAGGCGGAAGAGCAAGGCATCAACGTCGAAGTCATTGATCTGCGTTCGCTTGTGCCTTACGACTTTGAGACAATCGCTCGCAGCGTGAAGAAGACAAACAAAGTTATCGTCGCGCACGAAGACAGTTTATCTTTCGGCTACGGAGCTGAAATAGCCGCGCGTGTCGCCGATGAACTGTTTGAATACTTGGACGCGCCCGTGCGTCGCGTCGCTGCGCTCGACACGTTCGTCGCCTACGCACCGCAACTTGAAGACGCGATCCTGCCGCAACCCGACGACGTTGTGCGCGCGATCACGGAGTTGTACAGTTACTAAGTTCAGATTTAGATTTGCCCTAAATAATGATCCGGCATCGCTCGCATTTGCGCCTCGCGCTTTTTGCGGGCGATGCTTTTTTAATGGGGACGCATTGTCAGAGCGTGGAGACTGAGGATTCGGCGCGCCGTCGTAGGATCGAGCGGTAGCGGGCAGCGCGCGGGGCGAGGATGTTCGGCGACCACTGCGCGCGCAAAACATTCGCTTCAATTTTGTCCGGCGCAAGCTGCAAGCTGTAAGTTTTTCCTGTGCGCGGAACGTAGAGGACGAAGCGGCGCGGGTCGTGTGAGTTGCCTTTCGCGTCCATTCCGGCGCAGATCACTTCCTCAGAACCGTCGCCGTCAGCATCAACCACTTCGGTCGTCCACTTCAAGCCGCGCCCGCGCTCAGCATCAAGCGCCATGCGTTCAGTGATGCGGTAATTTCCTTTGCGTTTACGGATTAAATAAAGTTGCGTGGTGCCCGTCTCACGCTCGTTGTGAAGGGCGGCGATGGCGGATTCTCCGCGTCGCACGCGCACAATGCGCGCGTCACCAACCGACTCTGGCACAACCGAAAAGACGATGCGTTGCACCGTGTCGGGCGTCAGTGGCGGGGCGAAGGTTTGCGTAGACGTATGCGTAGCAGAATCGTTATTGTGGGCGAGCGAATCAGATTCATTCTTTCCACCGATCTTCAAACTGCTTTGTGACCAAGCGAAAAAGAGCGCGCCGCACATCGTCAACACTACGAGCGCAGCGACCGTGCGCGCCGCCGACCTCCGGTTGGAACGCAAAATATCGAGCGTCGAGGCGAGCGGCATCGCCATTTCAACATTCGTGCGTTGAGCGGAGGAAGGAATCACGCTGCGCTGAAGAAGCGCGCCAGCGAGCGCGGCCGTCGTCGGGCGCTGTTCAGGCCGCTTGGCGAGCAAGGTATGAACGGCTGAAGTCAGCCCGTGCGGAATGTCGTCGCGCAAACTCGGAAGTGGCGGCGGCAACTTCGTCGCTTGTTTAACTAAGACGGCCGATGCCAGCGCGTCAGTGAAAGGCGGACGCCCCGTGAGCATTTCGTACAGCAACACGCCGACGCTGTAAAGGTCGCTCGCCGTCGAAACTTTATGACCGAGACATTGTTCGGGCGACATGTAGCGCGGCGTGCCGATAATCGCGCCGGAGCCAGTCGTGAGGTGCGTGCGCGACAATGTAGCGTCGCTCGATGCGGTCGCTAAAACTTTGGCGATGCCGAAGTCGAGCACGCACACGCCGCGTTCGCCCATCATAATGTTTGAAGGTTTAAGATCGCGGTGAACGATCCCCAAACGATGTGCTTCCGCCAGCACGTCGCAAATCTCTACTGCAATTTTAACGGCCGCTTCCGGCGTGAAACGGCCTTCGCGCGCGATACGCTCAGCGAGCGTTTCGCCTTCGACGTATTCCATCACGATAAAGGGGCGGCCGTCTTCGAGTCGTCCGGCGTCGAAGATGATCGCGGCGCGCGGGTGGCGCAGGCGCGCCATCGTCCGCGCTTCGCGCATAAAGCGTTGGGTGACTTCCGGGTAGTTGGCGAATTCTTCTTTGAGGATTTTAACGGCGACCGGGCGGACGAGTCCTAAGTGCATGGCGCGATAGACCGTGCCCATGCCGCCTCGCCCGATTTCATGTTCGACGCGGAAACGACCGGCGATAATTTGTGGTGCGTCCATGGCGAAAAGGTTTCCTTACAAACTACAAGGATTCCGTCGAGTGCCGGAGAGACGAAGAGTTAACGATCAAGGCGGACAAAGGCGCTCGCATATTGCCGTCTGATCAGACAGGGACTTCGATTGCGTTAGACGTTTCTCGCTGGAGAGCAACACGAAACGATCCTTTAAGCTTCGAGCTACAGAATCGCGTGCAGCGAAACGGAGTTTACCACCTTCCCTGCCGCGAGCAAAGATTTTTCCTGCTGGCTTTAGAAATCCCCCACGAGCCGCGCCGCCCACCACATAAGGACAATTAGCAACGCGAATCTACTCAAACGCGCGGAAGGGCGCAGGCGAGCGAGCGCAACGCGCAACGCTTCGAGATCGAAGGCGACCGCCGCCGCTTTAAGCCAGAAGATAATGACGGCGAGAAAGACGAAGACGCTGAACGGATTGAATCGTAGTGCGGTGACGAAATGCCCGTGCGCGATGTGGCAGAAGGCGCGCGTCATGCCGCAGCCGGGACACGGCAGTCCTGTAAGAAAACGAAAAGGACACAACACCCATCGTGAGTTATCCGGCGGCAGCCACACTGCGCTAATGATAAATACGATTGATAAACCGATGAGCACGAGCAAGGCTTGACGTTTAGGATAAGAAGAGGCGACCGCTAAAGCTTTCGCGATCGCCTCTTCCCTGTTGTAATCCAATGCGAAATCCATTTAGCGCGCGCCTGCCGCATCCCAAATCTTATTGAGTTCGGTTTGAATCAAGTATGGAACGAGAAGGCCGAGCGGGCCGCAGAAGGCGAGCACGAGGCACAGGGTTGACATGTCGTTTTGCGGCAAGCCGACGCGCTGTTGCATATCGAGAAACAGTTTCGGGTATTTATAGTAAAGGTAAATTCCGTAGATGCCGCAGGTGACAAGGGCGAGCACGAGTTCCATCGCCGGATTGATGTCTTCGCGCCCAAGCGCGTTTTTCGACTCCGTGATGATCATGTACCACCAGTAAAGCATGTAGATGCCGCAGGTGAGGAGACCGAAGACAATGATCATGACGGGATCGCGCTTTTCTCCAATGGCGAACAGACCGCCACCACCGCCCTGCCCCATTTGCTGCATCGAATAGGGCGCGCCGCCACCACTGCTATAAGCCGGATCAGCGTAAGACGAACTGCCGCCCGGCGTTGACGAAGGTTGCGCGCCGTAGGGACTGCTTCCGTAAGGATCGTTCGGAGTTGCATACGGATTGTAAGAACTGCCGCTTTCACTTGTTGCAGAAGAACTCGGCGGACTATAAATCGTTTCTGCGCCTAAGGGGCCTGAATCCGCCGCTTGCCCAGAAGATGATGACGGCGGTGATGACGAAGCAGCGTCACCCAAGCCGCCGCTACTGCCGCGCCCGCTTTCGGCGGCTGACATATTAAGCGTCGCTCCGCACTTGGTACAAAATCTTGTGCCGTCGGCATTTTCAGAACCACACGATGTGCAATAAACCATCTATTTTATGCTCCTCAAAAGGGGGATGTGTTTGACATAACATCAGACGTTTGGAATCCAGAAAATTTGCTCCGCCATCTCGACTTTCTTCAAGCCGCGCTTTGGTAGTTCCCGTTCGCGCCAGCCGAGGAAAGTGAAGTGCGGAAGATCGCTCCACACAGTTTGAAACCAACCGTGCGCGGCGAGGATTTCGCGCACTGCCTTTGTTTGAAATTCGGCGACATCAAAAGCGAGCATCGAAATGTGCTGCGATGCGCCGGGCGCGGCCACGGAATAAAGAATTGACTTCGTAAAATCCTTGCTAAAGAAAACGTCCTGATTTTCGAGTTCGAGCACGGCCGCCACCTGCTCTTCAATCGCAAGATTCTGCAACTGAGCGGCTTCTTCCGCCGCCAGACGTTCACATTCTGTCCAATGCTGAAGCGCCGGAAGAAAACGTGAATTCCACAAACGCAACGAATCATCAAAGCTGCGTCGTGCGGCTTCCCGTCCGCCGCGCGGCGTAATATCAAAGCCTTCTCCTTGCGCCGCCCGTCGCGCCTCAAGCAAACAATCGAGCGCCGCCGGTTGCAATTCGATCTCCGTATCCGCGACGCGAGCGCGCTTCCATCCGGCGCGTCTTTGAAATTCTTCCGCCTCGTCTTGGCTTGTAAAAACCGCGACGGGGGGAACTGCGACTCGCTCTGAGGCGACGAAGATCGCGCCATACTCTTCAAGGACGCGGCGTGCGATGATTGAATGGGGCGGGCACACCTCGCCAAGTTTCAGTTTCCGGCGTGCGAGGCTGCGACGAACAACTTTGTAGAAAGATTCAGGCTTGCTCTCTGGCTGCATGTGACCGTCAAACGAGCAATTATTCACGGCGCATCATAATCTTCCGTAGTGGCGACGGTCAACAAAATATGGTGTTCGTTAAGTCTATCAAACTTTTCTTCGCGCAGGAGCTTAGACGAAGAGATCAACCCGTGCGAACTGATCGGTGTTAGTATGATAGAACGAGTTTCGCTTAAAGACGCACGGCGATACAAAATGAGAACGCGCACACATGAACCAGATCGAGCGCGCAAGGGAGATCGCAACGCTTTATCTCCGACACGGCTGGCAACTCCGGCGGGCGTTGATGCGCGCCGAGACGCGCGCCCTTCTCTGCGCAACAACAGGTGAAAAGACGTCGGCTGAAACTCCGCATGATGCTTTCGAGGGCGTTACGCTCACAGAATCGCTTGTTGACGCTTTATGGTTCAGTCGCTCATCGCAGACAGGGCGCGAAGCGTGGGAGTTGCGCCTCGTGAGCGATGCGCCTTACGCTCTGCACGAAATCTTTGAACCCGACGAAGCGGAAGAAGATCGCGAAGACGTGCGCCGCGAAATGGAAGCGCGACTGCATGACTACGCCGGACAAAGTTAAGCGCTTATACGCACGCTCGCCGTCCGGTTAATCATTCACATGGAGCAGCACTATTGCGCGCTTTATTAAACCGCTTCGAGGTCAAACATCACAACAAACGCCTGAATACGAAGTGTTTTTATTTTCGCCACACAATGCAAAGAAAACAGCGCTTTCTGGCATCAAACGTGCTCACGCACATGATATGAACCGGCTCATTTCAACTACGAACAGCTTTTTAATGCTAGCAAACATTAACATAGAGTTCATAGTGTAAGAACCCGGTGTTAACCCGAATCGTTTTTACTTACTGAAAGTTTTACTAAAGGATTTTATGGAAGTCACGAAAGCATTAGCGGCACTGCAACCGCTTTATGGCAAAGACAACATCGAGATCGTCGTTGAGGACGGCAGCCGCGTGCGCGGCGTCGTGCGCAGCATGAAAATGACGCAGGCCTTAACGAAGCCAAGCGTCAAGATGGAACGCGCCGACGGTGAGATCATTAAAGTTCCTTTTGACACGATCACCGAGATCATCGATCACAATCAAACCACCAATGGAGACGCTGCGGCCGCGCCTAGAAGTTAACGACGGTGGGCGCGCGGCTCATTACTTTCTAAAACCATGCTCGATTTTTCCTCCGTGCAGTGGCGCGAGACGCGACACGAAGGCATATTTATTCATTACCTGCGGCGCGACGAGAAGACGGGAAGCGCAACGGTGTTAATCCGTATGCAGCCCGGCTGCGCTTACCCGGCGCATCGTCATGTTGGAGCAGAGGAAATCTTTATCCTGCAGGGCGGCTACCGCGACACAAATGGCGAACATCGGGCGGGCGAGTATGTCTTAAACGAAACTGACTCCGCGCATTGCCCCGTCGCTCTCGATGGTGAAGACTGCATCATGTTCGCCGTCGCACATGAAGGCATCGAGCTTATTGATCGACATTAACGATGCGCGTTCGCATAAATATTCTCACTTGCACAAACGCATCTACACGACACTCGCCAGTTAACGGTTGCTTACTTTTTCCCGCCCCTTCAGGTTATATTATGCGGAGAGAAACAGGGCGAGCTTCGCGCTCCGTTTCACAAACGCATGGAGAAGCCTTTTGAACATACGCATTGAGGATTTCGGGAGTCGCGTGGCGAGCGTCTGGGAAAACTTACGCCCCGCCACGCGCAATCTTTTTGAACAAGCCCTCGCATCAATCGCTCCGGCTACCGCCTCGCCGCGCCCCAGCGCGAACATCCCTTATGATCGTCGTGCCGAGTGGGAGTTGAGTCGCTTGCTCACGGCGCTCGACGAACGCGCCGTTGATAATTCGTTCGCGCTCTCTGTCGAGCAAAAAGATGAACTGCGCCGCTTGACCGAAACGTGCGCCACCGTGTTGCAACAAAGCGCGCAATCGGCCGAAGTCTTCGCGCAACTTTTGGAGCGCGCGCTTCACTCAAGCGATTACCGCAAAGTGGATCAACTCTCGGACGCTTTTCCCGCGCAACTCTCGACGACCGAAATCTGCGAGCTTGCGCGCCACCCGAATCCCGCGATCCGCGCCATCGCGCAAGATGCACTCGCCCAAAGTCCGACCTCCGTGCTCGTCGAACTCTTAAGCGACCCCGTTGATGCCGAAATCGTGCGCGATGCGCTCCTACTTCAAGCTGACGAATACGGCGTCGAAGAAGCGCGCTGGATCATCGCCGCGCTCGAAGAAGGCGAACCGCTTGATGATGAAATGTAAGGCGAGCGTTAAGTAACAGTGCTCCAAAGAAAATGCCGCTTTCGGTCGTTCGTTCTTGCACGAACTGCTGAAAGCGGTGTTACCTGTTTTCAATTCACTTAAACTGCTACGCTCATTTCCTACAGTTTACCGATTTCGCGTAAACGTTCAATTACTTGCTCGATCAACCAGTTCGGCGTTGAAGCACCAGCCGTGACGCCGACGCGCTCTGCATCTGCAAGATCAGCTTCGTTGATCTCATCCTGCGTTTCGATCAGAAAACTGCGCTCGCATTGTTCTTTACAGACGGCGAGCAGCTTCATGCTGTTTGACGAATGACGGCTTCCGATCACGTAAAAGGCATCAACTTCTCCGGCGAGCGAGCGCGCCGCATCCTGTCGGTCGCGCGTTGCCGAACAAATCGTGTTGACAACTTCCGGCTCTTTATCCGCCTTCGCGCGCACGGCTTCGGCCGCCTCAAGGAAGGTTTTCAACTTCAACGTGGTTTGCGAAACGACGAGCGGCGCATGAAGCGGTGGCAGATTTTCAACTTCGCTCGCATCGCGCACAACGAAAGCATGATCGGGCGCGTAGCCTTTAACGCCAATCATCTCCGGGTGATCGGGACTGCCGACGACGACGACGTGACGACCCTGCGCCGCCGCGCGCGATGCCAACCTTTGCACGCGCGTTACAAACGGGCACGTCGCGTCAATCACTTGCGCGGCGCGCTCCGTCAATTCGCGTTGCACTTCGGGCGTAACGCCGTGTGCGCGAATTACGGCCGTGACGGACTTGTCGGTTTCGTCCGGCGTTTCAACGGCCGTTACGCCCTCGCGGGTGAGACGGTAAATCTCCTGCGTGTTGTGAATCAGCGGCCCCAGCGTGCGCACCGTCGCGCCTTGCTGGAGAGCTTCCTCCGTCATCTCAACGGCGCGCTCGACGCCAAAACAGAATCCGTATTCGTTCGCTAATAAAACTTCCATAATTTAATTTCCGCTTCACGCAAATCGTTTTTGTAACAAAACTTCTTGCGTTTTAAACTACAAGCTTCCCTAAACCTTCTTTGCCTTCGTCGCCGCGCTCACACGCGGAAGGAAACATCTCGCGCGCGTTTGTAATATTAACATAACGTTATGCGTCCTTCGTAGTCGCGCGGAAGTTCATTGATGATTGCTCCAAACGCTATCAACTTTCATCGAAGCGCAACGGCTCGCGCAGCACAATGGAGGAGGCGAGTTGCGCGGCGCGCGCAGTGTCCGGATGTGCGTCGCGCAGCGCGGCAATTTGTAGCAAAGATTCACCGGTGCGTGAAAGAAGGCGAAACAGATCGCCTTCTTCCGCTCGCGTCTCGCGCACTAAATCTTCCCACTTCGCGCCCGTCGTCCAACTCGCGGCGGCGGCCGCGGCCGAGAAATTCATCTCCGTTTTCGGGTCGAGATCGTGACGCCATTCGACGCTTGCGATCTCATACGCAACTTCCTCGAAGCGCGCAAGCGCCGAAACAAGTTTATCGTCAAGCTGGAGTTCGCCGAAGTCTCGATCCGGATCGGCAGCAAGCGCCGCGACGAGCGCGGCGATAGTTGTTGCATCCAAGGCCGCGAACAAACCGCGTTCAATCGCTTCGCCGACAAGTAACGGTTGGTCGAGTCGCAAATCCGCCAGCCACCGCCCGCACTCTGTCACCTGTTGTTTGCCACGATCAAGATAACCGAAATGTTCGAGCACGCGCGCCCGCCTTTCAAACGGCAACCAAGCATCATCGCGCAACGCTTCGATGCTGCGCTCCGCTCCCTCTAATTTCTCAGCCTCCCCGATAACACTCCACAAAGCCTCGCCGCAAATTTCCTTCGCGCCCGCCTGCGAGCTTACCTTCTCGATTAAATCGTTGATTAAGCTTACAGCTTGTTCGCTTGATTCACGCGCGCTAACGAGTCGCGGCTCATCAAGCGCCGCTATGCCGCCCTCTTGCACTTCGTCAAACACCCTTTCGCGTTCATCCTCCGCCAGCGAAAACTTCGGCGCATAAACTCTGCCCACGCGCTCCACACTAAAACTCGCGCGGCTTCCATCTTCACGCACGCCAATAACATTTACTCCGCGCCTCTGTGTTACTAAAACGAATCTTTGCCCGCGCCCACCGAGACGCACGACGCGGCCGGGCAGAACCTGTTTGTCGAGCCAAGCCGTAAGCGCTTCGCGTCGCGTCTCCGGCACGTCTCCAAGCAAGCGAGAACGCGCGCTGGCAAGTCGCTCTAATCCTTGCGCCGTTTCAACCGAGGCGACGCAACCCGCTTCATCTAATTTTCTTCTTACACGCGCGCGCGTTTCATCTCGCTCCGTTTCAAGCCGATGAATGTCTTTCGCAAGTTCACGGTAAGCGAAACTACGTTCGACGATGTCGCGCACTTGGCCGAAGTTTTTGTAAGCGTCCAAGAGATTAAGGAGCGTCGTGTAAGTGGCGCGAAATTGACTCTCAAGCGGATCGGGCTGTGCGGTTGTTAACTGCGCGAGGCGTTGCGGGTTTTGATGTTGACCGGGCGCGGCGACGATAAAGCCGACGCGATCTTTGCCGCGCCGCCCGGCGCGTCCCGTCATCTGCTGAAACTCTGAAGCACTAAGCGCGCGCCAACCGCGCCCCGTCCGCGCGTCCGCGTTTGAGAGCACGACGGTGCGCGCCGGAAAATCAACTCCGGCCGCTACTGTCGCCGTCGCAAAAATCGCATCGAGAAGTCCGCGACTCATTAAGCGTTCGACGAGCAACTTCCACGCGGGCAAATGTCCGGCGTGATGCGCGGCGACGCCGCCTTTAACCACGCCCGCCCAGTGACGATGGCGGCGTACCTCCGGGTGTTCGTTGGCGAATTCGCGCATCAGATGGCGACGCGCTTCGCGTCGTTCTTCGCTCTCCGTCTTTCCCCCACCACGCGCGAGCGCGGCTTCGGCGGCCGCTTCGTCGCAGCGTCTTCGTGTGGGAAGGAACACAATCGCGGGAAGCAGGTTGTAGAAACCGAGCCATTGCAGAAGCATCGGCGGTGGCATCTCCGGCATGTTCATTTTCGCGGAGTTTCGCGGCGGATAATCCCGACCGCGCGGTCGCGCTTCGTGCTCTTGCAGCAAACTCTTGATCTCAGGATTGAAACGTCCCGCTTCGTCTGTGAGCGGCGCGAGCGCACCTTCCGGGTGGAGAAATGCGGCGCGAAGCGGCACGGGGCGCGCGCCGCCCCCCTCGCTTCGTCTTACCACGCCGCATTCGGTGCCACGCACCTCGGCGATCCAGCGCGCAAACTCATCGGCGTTTCCAATCGTCGCCGAAAGCAACAACAGGCGCACGCGCGGCGGCGAGAGAATGATCGCTTCTTCCCAGACGTGCCCGCGTTCTTCGTCGGCAAGATAATGCGCTTCATCAAGGATCACGAGGTCGGCCGTCGTTGCGCGCCCCCGCTCAGGATTGCGAAGGGCATCGAAAAGTTGGTTGCGATAAATCTCCGTTGTGCCGACGATCAAAGGCGCGTCCGCATTTTCCTTGCGGTCGCCCGTCAAAATCCCCACGCGCTCCGCGCCGAATTCTTGAGCGAACTCTGCGTACTTAGAATTCGTTAATGCTTTGAGCGGGCTGGTGTACCACGCGCGTTTGCCCTGCTCAAGCAAACGGCGAATCTCTTCGCGCGCGATCCACGTTTTGCCCGCTCCGGTCGGCGCGGTGACGAGCACGTCTTCATGTTCGATGCGGGCGAGCGCTTCGAGTTGAAACGGATCGGGCGTAAAAGCGGCGGGCGCGGGCGGCACGCCGATGCCTTCGAGCAGACGGCGCAACTGCGGCGAGCGCGCCAGCCGTTTCTCTAAACTGAGACCGGCGCGAAAGTTTTCCGCCGCGCCTCGCCGCGCCTCATCGCTCGTTCGCGGCTTGAAGGGCGTGCGGCGTTTGTTCGTTCCTCTTTCGTCGCTGCGGCGCTTTGGAAAACGGTTTTTCGGTGGGCGTGAACGTGCCATAAGAACTTATTCTAACTTATTAACC
>JACDAW010000312.1 GCA_013695245.1 Pyrinomonadaceae bacterium
GAGTACAAGCGCAAAAGCCGCAAACTGCTCAGATGAGCGAGGAGCAGCGCATTGTGCATGTGCTGAATCGTCTTGGATTCGGGGCGCGACCCGGCGATGTTGAGCGCGTAAAGGCGATGGGCGTTGAGCGTTATATCGAGCAACAGTTTCAGCCGGAAGCGATTTCTGACGCGGCGGTTGAGGCGAAGCTGCGTAATCTTCCGGCGCTGACGATGACGACCACCGAGCTTTACGCGAAGTATCCGCAGGCGGGGCGTTTGATCCGCGAACTGCAACGACGTGGCGAAATGCCCGCCGACCTCGCCGCCGCCGTTCAAAGCAGGCAGAACGCGACGCAGCAAGGTAATGGAGCGATGACGAGAGAGGGAAATGCCGCCGCGCAAACGACGAACAACGCTCCTAATGGTGCGACCACTCAAGCGATGGGAAACAATCCTGCTGCAACAGCGACAGGGGAGAATGAGGCTAACAAGCGTGATTATCGCCAAGCGATTCGTGAATATATGCGGCAAAATAATTTGCAGCCGCCAGCCGTGATCACCGCACAGTTGCAAGCTTCGCGCATCCTGCGCGCCGCTCATAGCGAACGACAGTTGCAAGAGGTGTTAGTTGATTTCTGGTCGAACCATTTCAATATCTTTGCTAATAAGGGCGCGGACAAGTGGCTGCTCCCTGCTTACGACCGCGACACGATTCGCCCGCACACGCTCGGAAAATTCCGCGATCTCTTAACGGCGACGGCGCAAAGTCCGGCGATGCTTTTCTACCTTGATAATTTTCAAAGCGTGAGTCCGAACGCGCAAGGAGGCGGCAGAGGCGGCAATCGTCGTCAACAAATGCTCCAGAGAACGGGACGCGGCGCCGCAATGAATAATGGAGCGTTAGGGGGGATGCGTCGCAATAATCGTCCCGGCGCGAATCGCGGCATGGGGCAGCAAGCCCAAGCCGGGCGCGATGGAAACATGACGCAAGGACAGATGACGCAACAGCAGCCTTCCCCACAGCAACAAGCGCAACGGCGGCGACGCGGCATCAATGAAAACTACGCGCGCGAATTGATGGAACTCCACACGCTTGGCGTTGACGGCGGCTACACGCAGAAAGACATTGTCGAAATCGCGCGCTGCTTTACAGGTTGGACGATCAATAACCCGCGCGGTGGCGGCGGCATGAACGACCGCGAAGCCGGAACGTTTACCTTCAACCCGCGCCTGCACGACGACAGCGAAAAGACGGTGCTCGGCGTGAGCATACCTTCGGGCGGTGGCATCAAAGACGGCTTAACGGTTTTAGACATCCTCGCGCGTCATCCTTCGACCGCGAAATTTATCGCCACGAAGTTGAGCCGCCGTTTTGTGGTGGACGAACCTTCGCCCGCGCTGGTTGAGCGCGTCGCCGCAGCTTTTACAAAAAGCGATGGCGATATTCGTCAAACCTTGCGCGCGATCTTCACGTCGCCTGAATTTAACGCGCCGGAAAATTATCGCGCGAAGATCAAGACGCCGTTCGAGTATGCCGTGAGCGCGATTCGCGCCTTCGGCGGCGAAACAAACGGCGGCCCCGCGATTCATCAGTGGATCGCCAAGATGGGCGAGCCGCTCTACGCCTATCAAGCCCCGACCGGCTATCCAGACAAAGCCGAAGCGTGGGTCAACACGGGCGCGCTGCTTGAACGTCTCAATTACGCCTTGGCGTTAACGAGCAATCGCATTCCAAACACGCGCGTGAATCTGGAACGCTTCGCGGGAAGCGGCGCGGCCGGAAATAATTTAACGGACGCAGATAAACGGCGCATGATCGATCAATTCTCCAGTCTGCTGCTACGCGGCGACATTTCGGAGAAAACGAAAGCAGCGTTGCTCCGTCAATTAAGTGCGCCGCAAACGGCCAGCGCGCCCGCCGCCTCCGCTCAAAACGAACCGAGCGAGATGGAGGTTGCGATGCGCCCACCGCAGCAAGGAGGAGGGGGGCGGCGGCGCAACAGGGACATGACGAGCGCGCCCGTCGGCGATGTGAGCATGATGAGCCGCATCGCGGCTTTAATCGTCGGTTCGCCTGAGTTTCAAAGACAATGAAGCACCTCCGCAATTTTGTTGTTTAAAGTAATTTGGACAAATTGTAAGGCATAGATAGAGGTACAGAGAAGATGAGCGTTAACAGAAGATTTTTCCTGCGTTCGGGCGCAATCGCTGTCGCCGGGCTTGGTTTAGCGGGGGGCAACCTGCCGTCGTTTCTCGGCCGCACCGTGCTTGCGCAGAACGTGATTGGCGCGAGCAACGGGCGGCGCAAAACTTTGATCGCGATCTTTATGCGCGGCGCGGTTGACGGACTTAACATGGTTGTGCCGCACGGCGAGCGAGCTTACTACGATCTGCGTCCGACGCTTGCCATCCCGCAAGCGCGCAACATTATTACAAATCAGGCGGAATCGGTTGTTGATTTAGACGGCTTCTTCGGCCTTCATCCATCGCTGCGGATGCTCAAGCCGCTGTGGGACGAAAAGCGTTTAGGGATCATTCACGCTGTCGGCTCGCCCGATGCGACGCGCTCACATTTCGATGCACAAGATTATATGGAATCCGCTACGCCCGGCGTGAAGTCAACGCAGGACGGGTGGCTCAATCGGATGCTGCAAACCCAGCCTGCTGAGACGAAGCAATCTCCGTTTCGCGCCGTCTCAATGACACAGAACATGCCCCGCACGTTGCAGGGACGCGCGCCCGCGCTGGCGATATCGAATCTCAATGATTTTACGATTCGCGCCGGAAATTCTTCAACGAACGTTCAAGGCGGTTTTGAATCTATTTATGAGCAAGCGTCAGGCGACGCGCTATCAGGCACGGGACGCGAAACTTTTGAAGCGGTGAATTACCTTAAGCGCGTCAACCCCGCGCAGTACAAAGCTGAGAACGGCGCGCAATATCCGCGCGGTCGCTTCGGGGATTCGCTGTTGCAGATCGCACAACTAATCAAAGCTGGAGTCGGACTCGAAGTTGCTTTTACCGACATTGGCGGTTGGGACACACACGTTAATCAAGGCGCGGCGCGCGGTCAACTCGCTTTGCGGTTAGCGGAATTAGGCGCGGGGCTAAACGCGCTCGTTACCGACTTGGGCGCGGCGCGCATGAATGACGTTGTGGTTCTCACGATGTCAGAGTTTGGACGCACGGCGCGCGAGAATGGCACGCGCGGAACGGATCACGGCCACGCCAATGCGATGTTTGTGATCGGCGGCACGACGCACGGCGGGAAAGTGCATGGGCAATGGCCGGGTCTGAAGTCCGAACAATTATATGAAGGGCGCGACCTTGCTTTGACCACAGACTTCCGCGATGTCTTCGGCGAAGTTGCGCAGAAGCATCTTGGCAATCGTAACCTTCCGGCGATCTTTCCGGGCTACGCGGCGAGTGCGTCGAAGTTTCGCGGCGTCATCGGTTAAGCATCGCGCAGAGATGAAAACAAAGAAGGCTGCTGATTGAAAGATCAGCAGCCTTCTTTGTCGGTTACGATTTACGTGTAATGAAATTATTTCTTCGCCAGCACAACGGGCGCTTGTTCGGCGGCGCGGATACGCTCGAAGAAATTGCGCACCGTCGCATACTGTGCGACGGGAATCGTTGCGTCGCGCACGACGAGAGTGCGCGTGAAAAGAAGTTGATCGTTTTTTATTTCAAAACTTGTGATGTAAGAGCCGAACGAAGTTTCGATCTTGACGGCATCCGGCGTTTCGTCAACCGTGAAATTCGCGGGAAGCACAAAACGCGCTGTCTCACTGTAGGCGTGAGCCTTGAGAATAATAGGGTGTTTGCGCGCGGCGGCGGTAAGAGGAAGCAAGTTGCGGCGCGAGACAACGGCGGGCTTAAAGATGAGTAAGCTGTTGTTCATCACTTGCCCGTAGTGCGGAGCGGTGAAAGCAACGTCAAGGGCGAAACGATTCTGACTCATGCTGTCGGTCGGAGCGATCTTGGACAGCACGGCTCCCGCCGCACCCTCCGTGATCCACGTTTCGATCACTTTAGAATAATCAGGGCGGGGAAGCGCGCGAAACATGCTGCGCTCAGAAGCGGCCGCCTGACCCGTCGAGCGTTCACTGACTTGCGCCGTAATTGAGCCGTCGGCAGCTAACTGCACTTCGATATTACGTTCCTGATGATTGTCGTCCGGGCTGATTTGCGGCATCCGCAGAAGCGCGCCCGTGTCTCCGGCGGCGATGAGCGCGAAACTGTTTTGTTCATGACTGGGAAGATCGCCGACGGGCGTGTTGTCATCCGTCGCGTCGAAAATAAGCAGGCGTCCGAGCGTGGCATGTTGCACGACAGTTGCTGCTTTCGTCTCATTGCTGACTTTAACGGCGATGATGCAGTGATTAAACTGCGTGGGCGATGCCCACTCTTCGCGGACGTAAGCCGGATCGCCGGAGAAGATCAGGACGGGATAGGATTCTAGGTTGATCGCCTTGAGCATTGAGCGCATGAGGATCGCTTTATCTTTGCAGTCGCCGTAGGAGCGGGCGAAAACCTCCGAAGCGGTGTGCGGCTGAAAGCGGCCGATGCCAATCTGAATCGAGACGTATTGCAAATTTTGCACGTAGCGACCGATGGCGGCGATCTTTTCAAACTCAGTGCGCGCGCTGGCGGTGAGTTCGCGCGCCTTCGCGGTGATCGCTGCATTGGGAGCAGCTTGCGCGTCACTCAGTTCTGTGTACCAACGCGAAACATCCGTCCATTTGAAGAAAGAGCGTGAACCGGCGGAGGCGGCGCTCGACGACGAGTAGTTGATGGCTAAGCGCGGAGCAATATTGGTAACTTCAGGGCTGGCAGGTTCAGGATCAATCGGCGCAAGATTCCGTAGTTCCCACGTGTAAGTTGAGCCGGAGATCGAAGGTTCGATATTACTATGATTGAATGTGATGCTTGATGCCGTCCATCCGGCAGGCAGCGTCAAGACGAGACGCGAGACGAGAACAGGCAGGCGACCGTCAAAAGCGGAGCGCGCTTGAAAGCCGTATTCAATTTGCGCAAAGTATGATTTCTCTTCCGTTGTGGCTTCGTATCCAAAAACTGATCCGGCATCGGATTGATCGACGCCAGAGATCATGCGAGCGCGTGATTCAACGTAAAGATCGTTGCCGCCCACCGCCACATCTGAGGTTTCATCTTTGCCGAAGCGTTTGATTTCGCCTGTTGACCTGATTAACCACGCGCGCATTTCGCGCACTTTGCTTGAATCGGTTTCGTAATGTTCAATTGCGCGCGCGGCGTTGCGCCCGTTGCGGTTAAGTATGCGAACGGCGTATTGCACTGTGCGCATAATGCGCCCGTCCGCGCCGATACTAATGCGCTCTTCATCGTAGAGAACGACGCCGGGCACTTCTCTATCGTATGCAGGTGCGCTTGTCACCGCCGCCTGCCGCAGCCAAGCGGGTGGCGCATCATCACCGCCAGCCGCCGCAGCGCTCGTACAGAAACACGCGAGTAGAAGAGCGAAGTAAGAGGCTCGCCGGAGAAGTGTTTGTGATCTCATCGTTTTTCCTCTTGTTGCAATGCGATTCTACTCAGACGGTGATACGGCGGATTTAAGCGCGATGGTATGTCCGTCTTGTTCATGAACATTATCGAAATATATTTTCAGTTTCGGATACGTCGCGGTGTCGAAGGTAAGCACTTCGTTTGTACCGAATTGGAAACGCCGTTCGTAGATCAAGGTTTTACCGTTATCAGCGGTCGCGGCGCGGACGGTGTAGGACGTAAGCGGCCCGCCCGAAAGCGATTGCGGAGCTTCGGCGTTGTCGAGCGCGAAACCGGCGGGCAAGGAGATGCGCACCGTGTCGTGTTCCGACCAGTTGTAGGGGAAATAGACGGGATACTTGCGCGCGGTCGTTGGGAAAAGCGCAGATTGATTCGACTGAAAGAATGCAGGGTGGATAAATAATCGTTTGCCGGTGCGCTGTGCGTAGCCGGGCACGCGCACGCGATATGAAACGATTAGCGGCTTCGCCGGATCGCTGATGTTCTCTAATTGAATGTTCGTAAGTTCGGCGGTGCTCATGCGCCCTCTGACATCGCTACGCATAAACTCTTCGCGCTCGGCTGGCGAATCATCATCGAAAATCTCTCTCTTTTCGGCAGCGAGGTGTCCGGTGTATTCGATGCGGACGTCGCCTTCGAGCGTGCCGTCTTCAGTGAGAGTTAATTTAGCCGTGCGACGCTCCAAAGATTTAGCGGCGGGCGACATCGGCGTGCTCACGAAAGCTGGTTCTTTCGGATCGGAGATAAGCGCGTCAACTCCCTCTTCGCCCCACGCGAGCATCCCGTAGGGAAGATGCGACGCGCCGGGATCGAAGAACTGCCATTCGTTTCCGACGCGCACGGCGATGTTCGTCGGATACATGAAATAGTCGTCCGTAAAATTCGGGTTAAAGAACATGTCGCTGCGATCAACGAGCGTGACGACGCGTGCGTCATAACCGGCGGCGGTGGCGAGAGCGCCGAAGAGAAGATCGATATCTTGCTCGCTGCCCATACCTTGCTTGAGAGTGTCGGAGGGAGATTTATTTTCTTTTAACTTCTGCCGCTCCTCAGCGGTTAAGTTGGCTTCATCAGTGTAAGCGTTTTTCACGCGCGCGCGGGCAAAGTTAAAGAGGTTTTGGAGTTTAGCATCATCAGTGGTCGCCGTGCCAATTGCTTCGGTGGCGGCGGCGCGAATGGCGTCGTTAACTTTCATGTACGGCTTATAAGCCTCGTAGATGCGGCGACCGTAATCCGGCCAGTAGCGTTGCGCTGTGAGCTTGCGATCTTCCGTGTAGTAGAGAAGTATCCACTGACGCACCGTATCTTCGGGCGGCATTCTCGATTCCTCGTGGAAGGCGGGCACATTCGTCACCTGCGTGCTATAGAATCCGTTTTTGTCTTTCGCAAAGCGCGGATTCTCCATTTGAAACGGATGGTAGCGCATCGCAAACGTGATGTACGGATTGGAGAGCGGCTTGACGTAATAGGTCACGCGCTGCACGGGGATGTCGCGTTGAAACTGAAGACGTGTATATTGCGCCGAGAAACCGGGACGCACTTCGCGCCAGCGATACTCGATGATCGCGCCCGGTTCGACGCTCGGCATGGCGAAGGTC
>JACDAW010000368.1 GCA_013695245.1 Pyrinomonadaceae bacterium
GAAGACAAATGTTCCCGGACTTTTTGCGGCGGGCGAATGCGATTATTCGATTCACGGCGCAAATCGTTTAGGGGCGAATTCTTTAGTTTCGTGTGTGTATGGCGGTTTCGTCGCTGCGCCGAGTGTAATTGATTACGCGAAAAACGTTGAAAGGAAGAATACAGAAACAAACGGAGTTCACGCTTCTGAACTCAAACGCCAGCAGGAAATCAACAATCAAATCGTCAATAATCAAGGCACGGAAAATCAATACAAACTGCACGACGAAATGGGCAAATGGATGACCGACAATGTAACGGTCGTGCGCTACAACGACCGTCTGAAAGAGACGGACAACAAATTATTGGAACTCATGGATCGCTACAAACGAATTTCCATTAACGATTCCAATTTGTGGGCGACGATGGCCTTGCCGCACGCGCGCCAACTCGCCAACATGCTCGAACTCGCGCGCGTGATCACACTCGGCGCTTTAAACCGCAATGAGTCGCGCGGCGCGCACTACAAACCCGACTTTCCGAACCGCGACGACGAGAATTTCTTGAAGACCACCATCGCCGAATACTCCGGCGAAGGCCCCGTATTTTCCTACGAACCCGTTGATGTCAGTTTGATCAAGCCGCGCAAGCGCGATTACAGCAAAGGAAAAGAATCTAAGCCGTCGGTCGATCAGAAATCGCAAGTCGCGCAACAGGCGGCTGCAAGCGGTTTGCCCGTCAAAGACGGCGCGGCGCAAATGCAAGATCAGGGTTGGGATCAGAACAAGCCGAACATCTCGAATCCAGCCGTCTGGGCTTCAAACAAAGAGGAAGTTGATCGCACCGTCTTCGGCGAAGCAGAATCCTCCCGCGAACAAGGCAAAGACATTGAGGACGCGGGCGGCAAATCCGTCAAAGAGTATTAAACGTAAACGAGCAGAATAAAAGAAGAAGCGGCGATTTACATCCGAAGGATCATGAGCACACAAACAAATCAATCAACCGGAACGGCGATGGGCACGGCGACACGCGCGCCAATTCAAGAAAGAGAAAGATCGCAAAAGTTCGTCGAGATTAAGATCGCACGCCGCGAACGACCCAACGCGCCGCAGCATTGGGAGACATTCCAGATTCCCTATCGCCCTAACCTCAACATCATTTCGTGCCTCATGGAGATTCGCAAAAATCCCGTGACGAAGGAAGGCAAGCAGACTACGCCGCCCGTCTGGGACATGAACTGCTTGGAGCAAGTCTGCGGCATCTGCACGATGGTCATCAACGGCACGGTGCGCCAATCCTGCTCCGCCCTCATTGACCAACTCGATCAACCGATCACTTTAGAGCCGATGACGAAATTTCCGAACGTGCGCGACCTCATTGTTGATCGCTCGGAGATGTTCGAGCATCTCAAGCGCGTCCATGCATGGATCGAGATTGATGGCTCACACGATCTCGGCGCTGGCCCGAAGATGGATCAAGACACGGTGGCGGAGCGTTACGCTTACTCGCGTTGTATGACGTGCGGTTGTTGTCTCGAAGCCTGCCCGCAGTACGGCGACGGCAACTTCATCGGCGCGCAGGCCATCGCGCAGGTGCGCTACCAGAACATGCACCCGACGGGTGTGATCACGCGCGACGAACGGCTCGAAGGCATCATGGGCGACGACGGCATCCAGAACTGCGGCGACGCGCAGAATTGCGTGCGCGTCTGCCCGATGTCAATTCCACTGACGAAGGCGATTTACGAAGAGAACCGCGAAACGATTGTTCACGGTTTGTTCGGCTGGTTAAGAAAATAGTTTCGCGGCGCAGAACTTGAAAGAAGCTGGAAGCGCAGTGAATGTTTTGATGTTCACTGCGCTTTCTCTTTTCACGCTTTGCGCCGCTTGCGCGCTTTCACTGCAACGCCTGCTAAACCTGTACCGAGCAGCAACATTTGCGTGGTCGCTTCTTCTGGAACAAACGGCAGACCGGACAGGAACAAGCGAAAGACTATTTTCAACGGGCGATTGAGCTTGACCCGAACTACGCTCCGGCCTATGCGGGTTTAGCCGAAATTTTAGCGACCGAACGGATGCCATCTCTCGAAGCCGAGAGAGCCGCACGCCACGCACTTGAACTTGACGACACGCTCGCCGAAGCACACGCCGCTTTAGGTTTCATCCGCATGTTTCACTACTGGGATTTTGCGGCGGCTGAATGGGCACTGCGCCGCGCGATTGAACTGAAGCCGAACTACTCGACCGCTCATCAATGGTACGCGCTCTTGCTGGCAGTCAAAGGACAACAAGAAGAAGCTAAAGCACGGATGCGCCGGGCGCTTGAGATTGATCCGCTCTCAGTAGGCATCAACGCGGATTTGGGGCTGCTTCTCTTCTTCAACCGTGAGTATGATGAAGCGGTTCGGCAGTGCCGACGCGCCCTCGAATTAGATTCTAATTTCGCTTTCGCGCATAAATACCTTTACTGGATTTACTTTAAGAAGAATATGCCCGCGGAAGCCGTCGAGGAGTTTCTTATCAACCTTAGAATTGATTGGAAACCCGACCCTCAACAATTCGATGATAAAGCCTACCGAGAGACTTTCGCGACGAGCGGGATTGAGAAGTTCATACGCACATCAATCAACGACAAACAAAAATATCACGCCGCCGAATTCTACGCGATGCTCGGCGAAAGAGACGAAGCAATTAACTGTCTTCGTCGCCCCTTCACCG
>JACDAW010000371.1 GCA_013695245.1 Pyrinomonadaceae bacterium
CAACTCCACGTTCATCATCCGCAAGCGGAAGTCACGGTCGTGTCAGGGACAAGCGAGGCACTCGTCGAACGCATACTGGCGGGCAAACTCGACATGGCTTTCGTCTCGCTGCCGGTTGAAATGGCCGGAATCGGGACGGAAGTGTTAAGCCGCGACGAATTGGTCGCTATCGCCAGCCCGCGTCACCGTCTGGCGAAACAGCGAGTCGTTAGCGCCTATGCGTTGGCGGGGGAGAAACTCGTGTTAGGCGAACGCGGCGGCAACACGCGCCGTTTGATCGATCAGTTTTTCGCTGAAGCGGGCGTGCAGCCGAAAGTCACGATGGAACTAAGCCGCTTGGCGGCCATCAAACGCATGGTCGAAGCAGACCTCGGCGTCGGCGTCGTTCCCCTGCAATCAACTCGCAATGAAGTGGCTGACAAGCGCCTCGTCGCGTGGTGGATTGAAGGCGCGCAGATCAATTGGGAACTCGGATTAGCCCGCTTAAACGGCGGCTACGAATCGCCGATCAGTCAGACATTCACTAAGCTATGCCGCGAGTTTTTCAACATCAAAGCAGACGCCGCGCCGCGCCAGAAAATCGTCAACACCAAAACTCAAAAGGCGCGGCGTCCTAAGGGGCGAACCAGCAAGTGAAAATAAAACGCTTTGCCTTATTCACTAAGCGCTATTTTGCTGCCGCATGTCCGAGCGTCGGGTAATCGGTGTAGCCTTTTTCGCCCGGCGAGTAGAACGTCGCTTTGTCCGGCTCGTTTAAATTCGCGCCGCGCTTGAACCTTTCGGGCAAATCCGGGTTCGCCAAAAACTTTACGCCGTACACAATCGCGTCCGCGTCACCCTGCGCCAAAAGTTGCTCGCCGCTCTCTTTAGTGAAACTCGCTCCGGCGAAATAAACGCCTTTGTAAATCGGACGCAAGCGTGCGTGCCATCCTTCGCCTGCGTGGTCGGCGACGTGAACGTAAGCCAGATTTTTATCGTTCAATTTTTCAAGGATGAACGGATAAACTTCCTCTGCGTCTCGTTCCTCAATATCATTAAACGGCATTCGCGGCGAGAACTTTACGCCAACTCTTTCTGCGCCGACCTCGCTCGTCATCGCGTCTAACACCTCGAATAAAAACCGCGTTCTATTTTCGATTGAACCGCCGTATTCGTCTGTACGAAGATTTGCGTTGGAGGATAAAAATTGATGCACGATGTAGCCGCTCGCCGAATGAAGCTCGACGCCGTCGAAACCGGCCGAAATCGCGTTTTTAGCGGCCGCGCCGAAATCCTTCACGGTTTGCTTGATCTCTTCTTTAGTAATTTCGCGCGGCGTGACGAAATCTTTCATCCCCGCATCAGTGTAGTTCTGCCCTTTCGCTTTGACCGCGCTCGGCGCAACGGGCTGCGCATTGTCGGGCAGAAAATCCGGCAGCGCGATGCGTCCGGTGTGAAAGAATTGCATAAAGATCGTGCCGCCTCTGGCGTGAACTGCATCCGCGACTTTTCGCCATGCGACGATCTGCTCTTCATTAAAGATGCCCGGCGTGCGAACGTAGCCTTTCGCCATCGGCGAGATGTTTACTGCTTCGGTGATGATCAAGCCCGCCGAAGTTCGCTGGGCGTAATACTCGGCGGCCGAATCGGATTGGATTCCCTCGTCGGTCGCCCGGCTGCGCGTCATCGGAGCCATGATCATCCGGTTTGTTAATTCGATGTTACCGATTTTAAGTTTGTCAAAAAGCGTTGCCAATTTCTCTCCTCCTCGTTGTTCATGTTACTTAAATTCTCAGGGGCGACATCATCTTTTCTCAAATTGTTAAAACGACTTTGCCCGTTGTTCGTCTGCCTTCGATTGCGCGGTGTGCTTCCGCCGCTTGATCGAGCGGAAACTCTCGCACCGTGATCTGCAATCGGCCTTCGCTCATGTACGACATCAACTCTTTGGTAAAGCCTGCGAGCGTGTCCGGCGTTTCGCCGTAGAGGTAGTATCCTCTGACCGTTAGATTCTTGCCGAGCAAACCGAGCGCTGAGATCGAGAAATCTTTGCCACTCGCCGCGCCGTACACGATCATCGTCGCGCCCTGCGCCAGACACTTCACGTTCTGCGCGCCCGTCTCGCCGCCCACCATTTCGATCAAAAGGTCAACGCCGTTGCCTTCAGTCGCCGCCAAGACTTGTTCCGTCCAATCGGCTTCCGTGTAGTTTATGCCCGCGTCCGCACCCAAGTTTTTAACGATGTCGAGCTTCTCGCGCGTGCTCGCCGTGGCGATCACTCTTGCCCCTTTGCTCTTTGCAAGCTGAACGAGCAGTGAGCCGACGCCTCCGGCGGCCGCGTGGACAAGAACCGATTGTCCGGCGCGCAAATTTTTCAGCAAACCGAGTGCAGTCAAACCTTGCACGAGCAACGCCGTCGCTTTGCCAAAATCTAAATCATCAGGCAGCGGAATGACTTGCGCGGACTTGGCCGTCGCATACTCGGCATAACCGCCGCCCTGTAGCGTTGCGATGACTCGCTGCCCAATTTGCGCGTCTTTAACT
>JACDAW010000383.1 GCA_013695245.1 Pyrinomonadaceae bacterium
CGTTAAAAGCTCGCGCTCTTTCACGGGCGCATCGCCCGCGTCAATCACGATGTAAGATTCAAAGTAAAGAACCTTTTCCAAGTCGCGCAGAGGCAGATCGAGCAAATGCCCGATGCGTGACGGCAAGCCTTTGAAGAACCAGACGTGCGAACAAGGGCTGGCAAGTTCGATATGCCCCAACCTCTCGCGGCGCACTTTCGCCTGCGTCACTTCGACGCCGCATTTGTCGCAGATCACTCCGCGATGCTTCATGCGTTTGTATTTACCGCACAGGCATTCCCAGTCTGTGACGGGGCCGAAGATGCGCGCGCAGAAAAGCCCGTCGCGCTCCGGCTTAAATGTGCGGTAGTTGATGGTTTCGGGTTTCGTCACCTCGCCGTGCGACCATTGCCTGATCTTATCAGGCGACGCCAGACTGATGCGGATCGCCTCAAAGTCCGGCGCGAGTTGCGTTTTTTCTTGTTGAAATCGAAACACTTTTATATCTCCGTTGTGTTAAGCACTAGTATTGCTGCTTGATAAGTACCGGCAGCAATACTAACTCTTGCTATTCTCTCTGTTGATGAACCGCTCGAACGTTGCCATTAATGCAGCTTGCGCTCCGGCTAATTCTTCCATCCTGTTCTCGGTGTTGATTTGCGCATCAACAAGAGCCGTCATCTTCACATCGAGGTCGTTAATCCCATCTTCGTTCTTTTCAAAGCGACGCAAAGTGGAGTTTGCCAAGCGCGTGACAACATCTTCAAGGATGCCGATCTTTGCCGTAAACTGCGCTTGTTGTTCGACGATGAACTCCATTTTATTTTTCAGTTCTTCATCGGTCATAACTGTCACCCCGCGCAGCGTTGCGCTCCTACCCTTCGGCCACGCTGCTAGTCATCACAACGGGGCGGCCTGTGCCGTCGCCCTCCGTTGTGTTGCGTTCGTCGTCCTTGCGAATAAGCTCAACGTCGAGGCACAGAGCCTGAAGCTCTCGCACAAGCACGTTGAACGATTCGGGCACGCCCGGATTGAAGTCGGCTTCGCCCTTCACGATGGCTTCGTAAATCTTCGAGCGTCCCGCCACGTCGTCTGACTTCGCCGTTAACAACTCTTGCAGGATGTGCGCCGCGCCGTAAGCTTCCAAAGCCCACACTTCCATTTCGCCGAAACGCTGTCCGCCGAACTGCGCTTTGCCGCCCAAGGGTTGCTGCGTGATCAAGCTGTACGGCCCGATTGAACGCGCGTGAATCTTGTCGTCCACAAGGTGCGAAAGCTTCAGCATGTAGATATAGCCGACCGTTACCTTCTGCTCGAACGGTTCGCCCGACAATCCGTCGTAGAGAACAGTCTTGCCAGAGGACTCGACCATCTCCGGCATACCTTGCTCACGCAACCGATTACTTGCGTCGGCTAACTTTTGCTTGATCTCCGGCTCGGTCGCGCCGTCGAAAACAGGCGTGGCAAAGTGAACGCCAAGGACGCGCGCCGCCCAGCCCAAGTGAGTCTCAAGGATTTGCCCGACGTTCATGCGCGAAGGCACACCGAGAGGATTAAGCACGATGTCAACGGGCGTTCCGTCCGGCAAGTAAGGCATGTCCTCTTCGGGCAGAATGCGCGCGATCACGCCTTTGTTGCCGTGACGACCCGCCATCTTATCGCCGACCGAAAGCTTGCGCTTCATGGCAACGAAGACTTTGACCATCTTGATCACGCCGGGCGCAAGTTCGTCGCCTTGTCGAAGTTTGGCGATCTTCTCTTCGTAAATATCCGTGAGAATCTTGATCTGCCGCTCGGTGCGATCCTCGTATTCTTTGATCTCCGTTCCGATGTCAACGCGCGTCGTCGTCAACTGAGCTTTCCTAAGCGCCTTCGGCTCAACGTCGCGCAGCATCTCACGCGTGATCGCCTCGCCTTTGGGCACGACCACCTGCTTGTCAACCATGAGGTCGGAGGCCAGTTTGCGTCCTTCAAAGAGTTCGTAAATTCGATAATCGCGTTGTTCGCGCAAAATCCGAATTTCATCTTCAAGGTCGCGGCGCAGCCGATTTTCTTCTTCCTGCTCGATATTGAGCGAACGCGAATCGCGCTCCTGACCTTTGCGTGTAAACACCTGCACGTCAACGACCGTGCCGTCTATCCCCGGCGGGCAAGTAAGCGAGGCGTCCTTCACGTCGCCCGCTTTTTCGCCGAAGATCGCGCGCAGCAGTTTCTCCTCCGCCGTCAACTGCGTTTCGCCCTTCGGCGTAACTTTGCCGACGAGAAAGCTGCCGGGTTTAACTTGTGCCCCGACGCGGATGATTCCACTTTCATCGAGGTCGCGCAGCATGTTCTCCGAAACGTTCGGGATGTCGCGCGTGATCTCTTCAGGGCCGAGTTTTGTGTCGCGCGCTTCGAGTTCAAGCTCTTCGATGTGGATCGAAGTATAGAAATCGTCTTTGACGAGATGCTCGCTGACTAGAATTGCGTCCTCAAAGTTGTAACCGCGCCAAGGCATAAACGCCACAAGCACGTTGCGCCCCAAAGCAAGTTCACCTTTATCCGTGCAGGGGCCGTCCGCCAGCACTTGCGCCTTCTCGACGCGCTCGCCGACCGCGACAATTGGTCGCTGGTTAATGCACGTGTTCTGGTTCGAGCGTTTGAACTTCGTCAAATTGTAGATGTCCGCCGTTACCTCGCGCGAGATCGTGCCGTCAACATTGTGATCGGCTTTAATGATGATGCGCTCGGAGTCAACGTAATCCACCGTGCCGTCACGTCTGGCGGAGACGACTGCGCCGGAATCGCGCGCCGTCGTCATCTCCATCCCCGTGCCGATGTAAGGCGCTTCGGCGCGCAGAAGCGGAACGGCCTGACGTTGCATGTTTGAACCCATCAACGCGCGGTTCGCGTCGTCGTTCTCTAAAAATGGGATCAGCGAAGCGGCCACCGAAACGAGTTGTTTGGGGCTTACGTCAATGTATTCGATCTCTTCGCGCACAGCGAGGACAAACTCGCCCGCTTCCCGCGAGGCGTTGCGCTCGTTAACGATATTGCCATCCTCATCCAACTCAAGGTTGGCTTGACCGACGACATACTTATCTTCTTCCCACGCCGTCAAATAAAACGGGTAAGGCTCATAGTCCACCTTGCGCCCGTCCGCCGGAATCTTCTTATTTGCTTTATCAACGTCTGCCTGCGGCACGTGATCGCCCGGCTTGAAGTTTGAATCGCCGCCATTAACTACGCGCACGTATTCGATAACGCGCCCCTCAACCACTTTGCGATAAGGCGACTCGATAAAGCCAAACTCGTTGATGCGCGCAAAGCACGATAATGAAGAGATCAAGCCGATGTTCGGCCCTTCAGGCGTTTCAATTGGGCAGATACGACCATAGTGCGTCGGGTGAACATCGCGGACTTCAAAGCCTGCGCGCTCGCGCGATAATCCGCCCGGCCCCAGCGCCGAAAGACGACGCTTGTGCGTGATCTCAGAAAGCGGATTCGTCTGATCCATAAATTGCGAAAGCTGACTTGATCCGAAGAACTCGCGCACGGCGGCCGTTACAGGCTTGGCGTTGATAAGATCGCGCGGCATCGTCGTCTGCATCTCTTGCTGGATCGACATCTTCTCTTTGATCGCGCGCTCCATGCGGACGAGTCCGATGCGAAATTGATTTTCGAGCAGTTCACCGACGGCGCGCACGCGGCGGTTACCGAGGTGATCAATATCATCGGCGATGTATTCGACCGGATTGCGGCGCATCTTCAGGAGATATGCAATCGTCTTAACGAAATCCTCACCTGACAGAAGCGGATCGCCAATGCGCTCGCGTTCCGGTCGTCCCATCTTGATGTTGAATTTAAGGCGCCCGACGCGCGACAGATCAAACTTCTTCGCGTCGAAGAACATGCCCTCGAAAAGTCGATAAGCCGTCTGCACCGTCGGCGGATCGCCGGGGCGCATCTTGCGGTAAATCTCAAGCAGCGCATCAACGGGTTTTGTGATCGCGTCCTTCCTCAAAGTTTGTGAAAGAACCGAGCCGAGATCGTCGCGCTCAGGAAAGAAGACGGCGAAGCTTTCAACGCCCACGTCCGCGATCTCCTGCAATTTAGCGGGCGGAATCTCGTTGTTAGCCTCCAAAACCACTTCGCCCGTTTCGAGGTTAACGATGTCGCCTAAAGCGTAAGCGCCTTCGAGTTGCGTGTGATCGGTTTCGACTTCCGTGACGCGCGCTTTGCGCAGAGCGTCGAGAGCTGAGTTAGTGATCTTCTTACCGGCGCGCGTGACAGGCTCGCTCGCGCCCTTGGGTTTGAGATCGTGGTCAACCTTCATGCCCACAAGATTGGTGCGCGTTCCCGCCTCCGGCACTTGCACGAAAAGCTTGCCTTCGCGGACGCGCACTTCGTCGGCAATATAGAATTGCCGCAAAATATCTTCGTTCGACGACGAAATGTTTTTGACAGCCTCTTCAAGCTGCGAATCACTCCCGTAAGATTTCGGATCAAACTGCGGGTTGAGCCAGATGCCTAAAGCGCGCAGGAAGATCGTCGCAAGGAATTTACGCTTGCGGTCAATGCGCACGTAGAGCAGATTCTTCTGGTCGTATTCAAACTCGACCCACGAACCGCGATACGGAATTACTTTCGCCAAAAAGACCGGAGACTTCTCGAAAAAGACGCCGGGCGAGCGATGGAGTTGCGAAACGATCACGCGCTCCGTGCCGTTGATGATAAACGTGCCCGTATCGGTCATCAGCGGAATTTCGCCGAAGAAAACTTCTTCCTCTTTGATGTCGCGGATCGAGCGCACGTCCGTTTCCGGGTCGCGGTCATAAACTGTGAGGCGGATTTTCACTTTGAGCGGCACGCTATAGGTCATGCCGCGCTCTTGGCATTCCTGCTGGTCGTGCTTGTGCTTGAGGCCGACAGGTTCGCCGCAGTTGTCGCAGAGTTGCGGGCGCACGGCGTTAAACGTGCCGCAGTTGTGGCAGAGAGTCTCGCCGGGCGTTAAGGGGTCAACCTTGACGAGCGCGCCGCACTCTTTACAATTGGCGCGTAGGTAACGCAGACCTTCGAGCCGTCCGCATTTGCACTGCCAGTTGCCGATTGAGTATTCGACGAAATCAAGTTCGGCCGTTTGGCGAAAATCGGCAATCGGGAAGATGGATTGAAAGACGGCTTGAAGTCCCGTCACGTCGCGCTCTTCAGGGAGCATGTCCATCTGAAGAAAACGGTTGTAAGATTCGCGCTGAATCTCAATGAGGTTCGGGATGCGCGCGACCGTCTCGATCTTTGAAAAATCCACACGTTGCGGCGGACGACTGACGCGCCGTCCCATGCCGACGGTGTTCGTTTGAAACAAGTTTGCAGACATGAGCGATTCCTTCGAGAAGCGATCAGCAGTCAGCAGCGCTGCGATCAGCTTGGTAGCGGTTAGGAAAGATTCCACACTTTATGCATTCAGCCTGACCTGCCGATTAACCGATGACTGAACGCTAATAACTATTTTGAAAACGCCAAAGAGCGGTCAGGGCGCACAATGCCCCGACCGCTTAAATGACCAAAGCGGTTGACAGATGTTTTTCAATAATAGGTCTGGGGAAACGGACGACGCCTCACTTCTCCCCTATATTAAAGCCGCTTCACCTCTTCTGTCAAGGCGAAGCCGCACGTCAAGCAACTCAAACCGTTCTCGCTGGAAGTATAGATGCGAGAGCAGGAACGAAAGTTGCGCGTCCCTGATCACAACTGCTTTCTGAGAAACCAGACGGACGCTCTGAACCTTACTTAACTTCGACGGTCGCGCCCGCGTCAGCGAGTTTCTGGCGAATAGTTTCTGCGTCTTCCTTCGACACGCCCTCTTTAACCGCTTTCGGTGCGGCTTCGACAAGGTCTTTGGCTTCCTTAAGTCCGAGCGCAGTGATTTCGCGCACAACCTTGATGACATTAATCTTGTTGCCGCCAGCGGCCTGCAAGATCACGTCAAACTCGGTCTGCTCTTCGGCCGGAGCCGCCGCGCCGCCGGCCGCTGCGC
>JACDAW010000387.1 GCA_013695245.1 Pyrinomonadaceae bacterium
AGCCCAAGTAAACGAATCATGAATAATGACAAGATAATGCTTTTACTCGTCGCTTGTCACTTCAACAGACGCAACAGAAGCGCTCCAACTGACGGAAAGATTTGAATTGCAAGTAAAATGAGGCGAGAGCAAATCTTTACTAACAAAGCCGGATGAAAAAGGAAAGGAACGGATTTCTACGAATGAACGTAACGCATCTTCAATGCGCGGCCTGCAACGCGCAATACGAGGCACAACGATTGCACAACTTATGTGTCAAGTGCGGCAAACCCTTGTTGGTTCGCTACGATTTGAAGCGCGCCGCCGAGACTTTGACAAAAAAATCTTTGAGCGGGCGCGAGAGCGATATGTGGCGCTACCGCGAAGTGCTGCCGGTTGAGCGTGAAGAAAACCTTACGTCGCTCGGCGAAGGATGGACGCCGCTTCTCGCCGCCCCGCGCCTCGCCGCAGGAGTTGGATTTAAAGGCGAACTCTTGATTAAGGATGAATCGCAGAATCCGACCGGAAGCTTTAAGGCGCGTGGCATGGCGGCGGCCGTCTCGATGGCGAAAGAACTTGGCGCGCGCCGCTTGGCCGTGCCTTCGGCGGGAAACGCGGCGGGCGCGCTCGCTGCCTACAGTGCGCGCGCCGGATTAGAGGCTTTCATCTTTATGCCGAAAGATACGCCGCGCGCCAACGTCGTCGAATGCCAATGGACGGGCGCGCGCGTTACGCTCATTGACGGACTCATCACGGATTGCGGCGCGGAAGTTGCGCGACGTAAAGAGGCGGAAAATTGGTTTGACGTTTCGACTCTCAAAGAACCGTATCGCGTTGAAGGCAAAAAGACGCTCGGCTACGAATTGGCTGAACAACTCGATTGGACGTTGCCTGATGTTGTGATCTATCCGACGGGCGGCGGCACGGGACTGATCGGCATGTGGAAGGCGTTTGCAGAAATGGAGGAGATGGGATGGATTGGCGCGAAACGCCCGCGCATGATCTCGGTGCAAGCGGCGGGGTGTGCGCCGATTGTGCGGGCGTTTGAAGAGGAAAAGCGGTTCGCTGATGAATTTCCAAACGCGCAGACGACAGCATCAGGGCTTCGTGTGCCAAAAGCCATTGGAGATTTTCTGATCCTCGATGCGTTGCGCGAATCCGGTGGCAAGGCGATTGCAGTGACGGATGAAGAGTTGTTAGCGGGAGCGGGAGAAGTCGGGAGAACTGAAGGTTTATTCGTCGCGCCGGAGGGCGGGGCGTGTGTCGCAGCGCTGAGGAAGTTGATTGAAACGAAAGAAATTAAACAGGGCGAACAAGTCGTGTTGTTCAACACGGGCGCGGGAGTGAAGTATCTGGAAAGCTTTACTGAATTTGAAAGGGAAGTGCCATGAAGAGGTTGTGTGAGAGGTCGGTCGCGGTGATTTTAGTTTTATCACTATTGTCTGTCTCGGTTTTCGCCAAAACCGATCTCGGAGATTGGGGCAACATCGAGAGGTTGAAGATCAATTCCACCATCCTTGTCGAAACGAAACGCGGCGAGCGATTCGAGGGAAAGTTGTTGAGCGCAACAAGCGATTCGATGTCGGTGCGCGTTAAAGTCTCGCGCAGTTATACGCAAGTGATCGAGGTGCGCCGTGAAGATGTCCGCGAGGTGCGCCGGAAGTTGTCACCCTTGATCGGCGCAGTTGTCGGCGCAGGAATCGGCATCGGGATTAGCGCCGCTTTAGGCGCGGCGACCAATAGCCGCGAAGACGGCCCGCTGCTCGGAGTCGCCGTCGCGCCTTTGGGCATCTTGATCGGCGGAGGCGTCGGGGCGAAAGCGTTCAAGAAGGGAGGGAGAATCTACGTCGCACCGTAGAAATGATCATGTTGGAGGAAAGTTATCCAATGCGAAATGAAATTTTCGGAGACGTTGCGATGAAGAAGTTCATCCTTTTCTTTATCATCGTGCTGTCCGTTCTGTCTTCTTCGACGCGCGGGCAAGGAATCAATGCAGCGCGGGAGAGCGAGGCGACGAGCGCACGTCTGGACGAGTTGCGGCGTGAGGGTTTTGAGCGGCTCTACAATCTTGAATACGAGGAAGCGCGCCGAAGTTTTAAAGAGATAGTGCGGCTTTACCCGCAACATCCGGCAGGCGCGCAGTTTCTCGCCACAAGCCTCTGGCTGCAAACTTTAAGCGACGCGCGCCGCCTGCAATCTTCCATTTACAATTCCGATTCTTTCTACGAAGAAACGGATGACCGGATTGAGCCGCGCATCGTCAATCAATTCCGCGAATGGACGCGCCAAGCCAAAGCTTTGGCCGACGCGCGCCTGCGTCTCAACCCGCGAGACACGGAGGCACTCTATTTTTCCGGCGCGATTGAAGGATTAAAGGCGGCGTTTGCCGGAGCGGTCGAGCGCAAGTTTATCCCGGCATTGCGAAGCGGTTCACGCGCCGTTGACAGCCACCGCGAAACGATCAAAATCGATCCCGCTTACACGGACGCCGAACTCACCATCGGCCTTTACGATTACATCATCGGCGATTTGCCGTTGCCCGTTAAACTCTTGGCGAGCGTCGGCGGCGTGCGCGGTTCAAAACGTCGCGGTTTGGAGACATTGGAACGTGTAGCGAAAGAGGCGCGTTGGGCAGGCGACGACGCCCGAACAGTGCTCATTGCGCTTTACAAACGCGAAGGAAGATGGGCGGATGCGCTCAAAGTCGCGCGCGAACTCGCAGAGAAATACGACCGCAACTACATTTTCAAACTTGAGGCGGCCGACGCGCTTACTTCGCTTGCCGCGTCTGAGCGCAAAGCGAACAGCGCGGATGCAGCAGCGAAACATGAACAGGAAGCGTTTGCGATCTTCGACCGTTTGTTGCAACGCGAACGCGCGGCGACGCGCGAGAGCACAATGCGCCGTGCGCTCGACCTCGTTCATTTTCGTTACGGCGAAGCACTGCTTGCCGCGAACCGATTCGAGCGCGCCGCGAAAGAATTCAAAACTGCCGCCAACCTTTCAGGGGCTGAGGCCGGAATTGCGACGATGGCACATCTGCGCGCCGCGCAAGCGCTCGACCTTGCGGGCACGAGGAATGACGCGATCAGTGAATACAAAGCCGTGCTCGCGCGCCCGAACCTCTACGACTCTCACAGAGGAGCGGCGCGCGGGCTACAAGAACCTTTTAGAAGATAAAGTTTTTCTCCATGAACACAAATTACACCGCGATGCGCGAACGACCGAGAAGATTGTTGCTGTGTTTGGACGGCGTGCCTTATGAACTTATCAGGCAAGCACGTCAACGCGGTTTGTTCGACCGATTCCATGAACCGTCGCGCCTGCTCTCGCCCTTCCCGACGATGACCAACGTCGCGCTCTCGACGATGTTCAAAGCCTCCGCGCCCGCCGGGTACGAAAGCTTATACTTCGATTGCGAACGGCGCGAGATGCGCGGCGGCATCGGCAAGTACGTCGGGCGGCGCACGGCCGACAAAATCCCTTCGTCTTACATGGACAGGCTCGATTATCAAGAGCCGCTTCATTTCGAGTTTCTGATTTACGTCGCGCCTGAAAAAATCTGGCAGACGGATTTCAGCCGTTTTCGTCAGTGTCTCCGCGCGCACGCGCCCGCGCAAGATTTCTTCGCTTTTCTCAAAAGCACCGACGGACTTCTTCACATTCGCGGCGCGGAAGAATTAAATGTCGCGCTCGAACGATTAAACGAATTGCTGCGCGGTGTGATGAAAGAATACGGGCAGGACACCGAGATCGTGCTTTTCTCCGATCACGGCATGAACCTTATTGAGAACCGTCGGGTTTCCTTACGCACCCACTTGCGTAGTTGTGGTTACGAGTTTAGCCACAACTTGAGAGGCGCATCTGCTTCTCGCATCGCCGTTCCAGCTTTCGGCCTTTGCGGTTACGCCGCTATCTACAGCCTGAATGATGAAGTGGCAGAGAAGGTCGCAGACAATTTAACTGAGTTGGAAGGAGTGGATTTTTCAATCTGCCGCAAGGAGGATTCCGTAGTTGTCAAAAGCGCACAAGGCGAAGCGCGCATTCTCCGCAAAGTTCGTGATGAGGAAACGTTCTACCGCTATCAAAGAATCGCGGGCGACCCGCTCAAATTGCAGCCAACAGTCAAGCGGATGAAAGAATGGTTTGACGCCGAAGATTACGCCCCCGAAGATGTCTGGTATGAACAGACAGGCGATCATAGTTACCCGGATGTGCTCGCCAACCTCTACGGCGCGCTCTTCGACTCGCGCGTGCGCCACACCGCAAACTTACTTGTTAGCTTCAAGGACGGCTACTACTACGGAGCAAAAGCTTTTAGTTACCTTGCACCGCGCCTTCGCGCGACACACGGCAATGCGCTCAGTCCAAGCTCAAACGCTTTCCTGATGAGCACGCATCGAACGTTTCCGGCGACGGTACGCGCGAAAGAAGCAAACTCGATATTGTGCTAATTAAGCAAAAACATAGTTCACTCATCTCTACTTTTTGAACTCAACTAAATCCCACAGATTGCCGTATAAATCTTCAAAAACGGCAACCGTTCCGTATTCTTCCGTTTTCGGTTCTCTTACAAATTTAATGCCTTGCGACTGCATGTTTTGATAATCTCTCCAAAAATCATCGGTCTTCAAAAATAGAAAAACTCGCCCGCCCGTCTGGTTTCCGATTCGGCTTTTTTGTTCTTCGCCTACTCCCTTTGCCAGCAATAAGCAGCATTCTTCAGAGCCTTTAGGCGCAACTAACACCCAGCGTTTAGTTTCGCTTTGAGGGGTATCTTCGATAAGAGTAAAATTCAATTTATCAGTATAGAATTTGATGGCTTCGTCATAGTCGTTTACCACCAAAGCAATATGTACAATACTTTGTTTCATGGTTTTATTTATCTATAGATGAGCCAAGTGTATTTATGCTCTAAATTAAAACCACTCAAGCGATAAGCTCGTTCATTTGCTGCCGTCGCGCACACGTTCCGTTTGATTTTCGTAAATGTAGGAAAGAGTTTTGTAGATAAGCTTCGCGCAGAGAAACGCCGAGGCGTCTGCGCCTTCCGCGTGTGCATACTCGACTAAATCCATTCCGACGATGCGACGTGTGCGCGCAACCGTCTTGATCAATTCAAGCGTTTCGTACCAGCCGAGTCCGCCGGGTTCGGGCGTGCCCGTGTGGGGAACAAGCGAAGGATCAAGCCCGTCAATATCAATTGTTAAATAAACATTTTCGGTAAGATGCGAAGCGGCCTGCTGCTGCCAGCCTTCTCTTCCGACGATATCTTTCGCCCAAAAAATGCGCGTCGGTAAATTTTTAATCGCACGCGCTTCATCCGCCGAGAGCGAACGGATGCCGCATTGCACGGCCGGGATTTTCAAATCCTCCGTCACGCGCCGCATGATGCAAGCGTGCGAATACGGAGTTCCGTCATACTCGTCGCGCAAGTCAGCGTGGGCGTCAATTTGCAGCACCGAAAGATTATCAAATTTTTCGGCGTGAGCTTCGACGACGGGCGCGCTCACGGAATGTTCGCCGCCGATCATGCAGAGAAACTTACTTGTTGCGATCAAGTCTTTGGCGCGCTGGTGTAAGGCTTCAACCATTCGCGCCGGAGTTTCCAACGGCGCAAACTCTTCAAGCGTGTGAATCCCCAAACGATAAACTTCCGCGTCCGTCTCCTCGTCATAAAGCTCCATGTTGCGCGAAGCTTCGATTACGGCGCGCGCCCCCGCGCCCGTTCCGGCCCCGTAAGACACCGTGCCTTCATATGAAACCGGCCAGATAAGGATGCGCGAAGAATCGAAACTCGACAGTTGCTCGTCGGCGACGCCGCCGAAGTTCATTGGAAGCGTGGATGATTCAGACATTAAAAATTGTCTTCAACACCGAGATTGATTGCCCGACGAAGATAGCACAAATTGAAGCCGACGGGCACTCCCGGTAAGCGAGTTGAGGTGTGTCAGATCGAGTGACTTGTTCTACGATTGAAGTGGAAACATGTTCACACAACCCATCATTACAAAGGTATTCGCGCGGTGGATCGCTTTGCCAACAATTTAAATTTTAGCATTAGGCTTCAAATACCCAGCGACCGCCGACCATTGTGCGTTCGACAGGAATGTTGATGAGCGAGGACGAATCTTCGCGCAGAGGATCGCGCCCCAAAAGCACCAAATCGGCGAGTTTGCCCGGCTCGATGGAACCCTTCAGGTGCTCCTCGTATGAAGCATATGCGCCGTGCAAAGTCCCGACCCGCAGAGCTTCTTCGACGGTGATCTTCTGGCGCGCTCCCCAAACGTTTCCTTTCATGTCCGTGCGCGTGACGCTCGACTGCAACGCCATCAGCGGCTCGAAGGGTCCCGGCGGATAATCCGAGCCGGGCGCCACGCGCACGCCTGCGTCCAAGAAGCTACGCACGGCAAACATATTATTCAAACGCTCCGCGCCATATTCGCGCATCTTCTCGCCGTGATAATAGACGTAAGCCGAGAACGGTGTCGGAATCGCGCCGAGCGCGGCGATGCGCCGGACGAGAGAATCGTTAATCACAGTGCAGTGTTCGATCCGAAAGCGCGGATCGCGGCGCGGGCGTTCGCGTTGAAGTCGCTCATAGACGCCGAGCACCGTGTCAATCGCCACGTCGCCGTTGGCGTGGATGCCGATCTGCCAATCGGCTTCGTGCGCTTTGCGTGCGCGCGTGTAAAGCTCCTCCTCGTTCATCACGAGAATGCCGTAATCGTTGGGGCGACCAACGTAAGGCTCGGAGAGCCGCGCCGTGCGTTCCGAGATCGAACCATCGCAAGTCATCTTCATTGCGCCCACTCTCACCCACTCATTGCCGAAGCCCGTGCGCACGCCCGCAGCGATCATGCGATCAATATCCCAATGACCGATCAGACAATAGACGCGGAAGAGGAGTTCGCCCGCATCATAAGCGTCTTGGTAAGCGCGCAAATCATCGTGCGAACCGTAAGCATCGTGTACGGAAGTGACTCCGGCGCGCGTCATCATCTTTGAGATGAGCTTGACACCTTCGCGGAAGTCCGCGCGGCTGTAGGTGTCGGGAATAATGCGGTCGAAGACGTCGTTGGCTCGTTCGCTGATCCGCCCGGTGTGTCGTTTGGTTGAAGGATCGCGGTCGAAGCGTCCGCCGGGAGGATCGGGAGTTTCTTCCGTGACGCCAGCCAACTTCAGCGCGAGCGAGTTGACATACGACGTGTGTCCGCCGCGATGCGAGATAAGGACGGGGTGATCGGGAGCGGCAACGTCAAGGTCTTGGCGCGTGAGCGGGCGATTTTCGCTCGTCTTCGTATCGTCATATTTGAAGCCCAAAACCCATTGACCTTTGGGCGTCTGCGCCGCGCGCTGCGCGACGGCCGCTTGAATGGCGCTAATCGAGCGCAGATCACAATCCACTTGGCGCAGATGCAATCGTCCGGCGACCGCCGGATGCGAGTGTGCGTCAATAAAACCGGGAACAACTGTTTTACCTTCGAGATTTATTTTTGTGGTTCTGGAAGTTGCGAGCGAGCGCACTTCCTCGTTTGTCCCAACGGCGAGAAAGCGATTGTCAGCGATGGCAACAGCCTGCGCGCGCGGCTGGCGATTGTTCATTGTCAAAACGTTGCCGTTGTACAGAATCATCTGAGGCGTGGTGCGATCCATCCGCGCCATTTCGGGCAACAACGTTAAAGCTCCGAGAGAACCCAGAAAGTCTCGTCTCGATTGGATATTCATCTGGAAGCAGTTTTGGACAACTACATTTAAGCGTATCCGAAGAGTGTCGTCTTCGCGTTCCGCGTCTTAATCTTTACGGCACTTCAACCGTGAATTCGCGGCCGTTGAAGTTGAAGTTGGGGCGTTTGCGTCCCTTCATGTATTTGGCGGCGGTTTGCGAAAGCGAGGTGATGATCATCGGGAGCGCGATGGTCGGGTCGCAATCAACGTAGGCGGTCGCCGCGCCGCGCGCGAGTTTGCCGAAGACGAGTGATTCATCGGATGATGTGGGCGCGATGCGTCCGCCGATCTCTAATGGCG